>SSTG01000130.1 GCA_004801635.1 Muribaculum caecicola
CTTCCTTCTTGGCCAAATCACGACGACGCCAGAAATCGGCCCAATAGCGATGGCCGTTGCCATTTATCGTGCCGGGGCCGGTAATAGAAAAACCGTTAACATGATAAGCATTTACCAATGCCGCATGATAATATATATTGCGTCCTTCCATACGCGAAGGCAGCAAAGGAAAATCGGCAATAGTGTCGGAACCTTTAAGCACAGCCCCTTCGTCAAGATGCAGCCGCGTGCCCGGCTTAAAAAACAGCGCGCCACTAAGGAATGTTCCGCGAGGAACAACAACGCACCCTCCGCCGTTTTCCTCAGCCTTGTCAATAACAGCCTGTATAGCCCTGGTCTGTACAACAGTACTGTCGTTTTTCACTCCGTAATGCGTTATAACATAATTGTGCCGGGCAGCATTGATTGTTGTACATACTGCAGCAATTACAAGAACCAAAACTATTCTTTTCATTTTTTTGAAGGTTGTTTTAATACAGTTATATTATTCACAAATACCGAATCAACATTAGTTATCCGCCCAATAAAGTCACTCACCGAATCGACTGTAACGTTTTCTATTTCAACAAACGCCGGATTAAGCCTGATGTCGCCCTTAAGTTCATATACAGCATTTGCCGACTTGGCCTTTATATTTTTCATATGCAAACCGCGTATACGGGTCAGGCGCTCTACATATGTAGGCACCAAACTGCGCCACTGGTACAGCACCTCTGGATCAATTTCCATTATGCGCCCGGCATGTCCGGCTTCCACTTTTTCCATATAAATATTTTCCACAAAGGCTCCGCGCCTGTGATTGGTCTTTACATAAAAAAGGCGCATTACCTCGCCGTCAACACGGCAGGCAGTCGTGCATGTAAACGTTCCGTATACCGCCCGAAATCTCACTTCCGATTCCCAACAGCACATGCCCTTTCTTCACTATACAGTTGCGCACAACAATGTTCTCGGTAGGCGTGTTCAAACGCCATGCGTCGCGGTTTCGGCCCGACTTTATCACCACGGCATCATCGCCCTGTTCAAACGTGCATTTCTCTACCAAGAAATTACGAGTCATTTCAAGGTCTATTCCATCATTATTGTGCCCGGTTGCCTTAACATCAAGTCCGCGTGCCAAACCGCCGTCGCACATGTAAACATGTATAGTCCAGAACGGCGACTGACGAATAGAAAAGTCCTTTAACATAACATTGCGGCAACGGTTCAAGTGTATCAGATGTGGCCGCAGGTTGTTTTCACCTTCGGCCATATGGCGCTCTTTTACAGGGACATCGGTAGAAGCCAGGGTATAAAGTTTTTTCAAAGCCTTCATGTGCATAGGCGGCCGTTTGAACCATATACGCCATAAATCCATTTTAGGAGCCAGCATGCCCCGTCCGGTTATGGCAATGTCGTCGCAGTCGAAAGCATAAACCAAAGGGGAATAGTTATAGCATTCCATACCTTCCCACGATGTCATTACTGCAGGCAGGTAATCGGCCGGATTATCAGTAAATTCTACAACGGCACTATCAGCCAGATGCAGGTTTACAAAGCTCTTTAAATGAACAGGCCCTGTCATCCATCTGCCGGCAGGAACCACCACACGTCCGCCTCCGGCGGCGTTGCATTCCGATATTGCCTTGGCTATAGCCTTTGTTGTAGCCTCAACATTACCGGGAACTGCGCCATAGTTAGTTATAACGAAATCTCTGTCAGGAAAATACAATTCGTTGACAGAAGGCATTTCAAACGGAGCGTTCACCGATACAGGTACATGCCTGACTTCTCCGTTTACAACCACCGGGCGGACTTGTCCTGAAGCCATAACGGCACACAGCAAAATATATGCAGTCAAAATTAAGTTTTTCATGGTTTTATCGCGTAATTTTAAGTAATTGCAAATTTACATAATTATTATGTGTCACAAACTTTATTGTATCACAGTATAAATAATAAACATGATTTTTAACGACAATTAAAAATTAGGACACTGTGCAAAAGTTTTCACACAGTGTCCCTAAATGTTTATCTGAAAAGCCTTAAAGGCCGTTAGTTGTCGTGATCGTTGCCAAACTTCTGAAGCACGGCGGCATCAATGGCGGCTACCGTGGTAAGGTTAACTATATCTCGCACGGGCGAATCCACGTTTATAAAGTGAACCGGTTTGTTCAATCCCATCTGTATGGGTCCGATAGCCTCGCCCACACCCATCGACAACATAAGCTTGTAGGCTGTATTTGCCGCACTCAGATTAGGGAAGATAAGCGTATTCACACTCTTTCCTGCCAGCTTGTTAAACGGAAAACTCTTGTCACGCATGGCACCGTCAATTGCATAATGCGCCTGCATTTCCCCGTCAATTGGCAATTCGGGATAAAGCTGGTGCATTTTTTCTACCACGGCATGAACTATGCCAGGTTCAGCCTCCTTGCTCGAACCGAAGTTGGAATACGACACCATTGCCATCACCGGCTTATGGGCAAAATATTCCACGCCGTTACGCGCCAAACGGGTTATGTCGAACAGTGTACGCTCGTCAATAGTATTGTTTATCATAGTATCGGCCAAGAAGTAAACACCATGTTTGGTGTTCAATATGTGCATTGTTGCAAAATGCTCATAGCTAGGACGTATACCTACAACTTTCCTTGCTATTTCAGCCGGTGTGTGGCTGCCGGAATAGGTTCCTGCCAGCATCGCGTCGGCATCGCCGGTTTCTACCATCATCATGCCGAAATAGTTTCGGTCAAACATCAGTTCAAGCGCTTCAAAGTATGTAACGCCGTCGCGCTGGCCTTTGTCGGCAAAATAAGCCGCATAACGGGCACGGCGGTCGGCCTCGCGGTCGTGACGCAGATTCACAATTTCAATACCGTCAATATCCACACCTAGGCGTGCGGCACGTTTTTCAATCATTTCCTCATTGCCCAACAGCACGGGTATGCATATGCCTTCGTGGTATGCCGTAGCTGCTGCACGGAGCATACTGTCGGTGTTTGCCTCGCCGAAAACCACACGTTTCGGGTTCAGGCGTGCTTCCTCGGTAAACCGGCGCATCAACTTGGAGTCATGCCCCATAAGGTGGCGCAGTTTGTCGTTGTAAGCGTCCCAGTCGGTTATAGGACGTTTCGCCACACCCGACTCCATTGCTCCACGGGCTACCGCCGGGGCTACCGTGGTTATCAACCTAGGGTCTAGAGGCTTAGGCAATATATAGTCGCAACCAAAATGAAGTCCGGCCATATCGTAGGCTGAATTTACAACCGACGGTACCGGCTCTTTAGCCAAATCGGCAATAGCCCGCACGGCGGCAAGCTTCATTGTCTCGTTTATTTGCGTGGCACCACAATCCAGTGCGCCACGGAATATGTATGGGAATCCTAAAACATTGTTTATCTGGTTAGGATAGTCTGAACGGCCGGTTGCAAAAATCAAGTCGGAACGCGACGACATTGCGGCATCATAGGCAATTTCGGGATCGGGATTTGCCAAGGCAAACACAACAGGACGTTCAGCCATAGACTGCACCATTTGAGAGGTTACAACATCCTTAACCGACAACCCAAGAAATACGTCAGCCCCCTCCATGGCTTCAGCCAGGGTGTTAATGGGGCGGTCGGTTGCAAACTCGGCTTTTTGTGGGTTTAAATCTGTTCGGCGTGTTGAGATAACGCCTTTCGAGTCGCACATTACAATATTTTCACGCTTTACCCCCAATGCCATATAAAGCCTTGTACAGCTCACAGCGGCAGCACCGGCACCATTTACAACCAGACGTATCTTGTCGATATCTTTTTTCTGTATTTCAAGAGCGTTCAAAAGCCCGGCGGCTGAAATTATAGCCGTTCCGTGCTGGTCGTCGTGCATTACCGGTATCGAGCATTCCTCTTTCAGGCGTTTCTCTATTTCAAAACATTCAGGGGCCTTGATATCCTCTAGATTTATACCGCCGAATGTCGGTTCAAGGGCCTTTACTATCGATATGAATTTTTCCGGGTCTTTTTCGTTTACCTCTATGTCAAAACAGTCCAAACCGGCAAATATCTTAAAAAGCAACGCTTTGCCTTCCATTACGGGTTTGCCGGCAAGGGCACCGATATCACCCAGTCCCAGCACGGCGGTTCCGTTTGATATTACCGCCACCAGGTTACCTTTATTTGTATATTCGTATGCATCGGTAGGATTATTTTCTATTTCCTTACACGGATAAGCAACTCCCGGCGAATAAGCCAGGGCTAAATCTTGCTGCGATGAATATGGAACAGTGGGCACCACTTCTATTTTACCCGGCTTTCCCTCTCGGTGATATTCGAGAGCTAATTCTTTGGTTACTTTTGACATAGGTTTTCTATTATTATTTATCGGAGAACGGCCTTTCCAGGCATACTCCTAATCCGGCGACAATTAGACCGGTATTACTTACCGACACAAAATTACAACAATTAAACCATAATTATTGTAATACCGAATACATATTTCACTTTTATTAAGCAAATAATGGTATTTAACACAAATGCAACAAATGCTACTTCCGGCCAAACAATATACCGAAAGTATAGTTACGTCCGGAATGTATGCCCAACGCCCTTGCTGAAAAATATCTTTGCGGCATACAGCATGTACAGCCAGAATGCCTTAAGGCTATAGCCACGCCGCACTGTTCCAGTATTGAAGCAACATATCCGGGTAAATCCACATGCGGCCTGTCTCCATATGCGTATGACACGAAACCGGCAGGAAACCGTATTGCAACGTCCGGCCCTACCTCAAAACAGCTGCAACATATTCCAGGCCCTATAAAGCCTTTTATATTACCGGCCCCAAGTTTGCGCATTATACCTACAGTTTTTTCAACAATTCCGGCAACGGCACCTCGCCAACCGGCATGCACGGCTGCCACAACCCCGGCATTCTCATCAGAAAGAATCACCGGAATACAGTCGGCCGTACTCACTCCTACCATCAGGTCTGGAACCGTTGTAACAACAGCGTCGACACCATCAAGAAATGACTCATTTACAGGCAGCGCCTCAACAACAGCAACCTCCGTGCCATGAACCTGTAGCGGAACAAGCATGCGAGAAGCATCCAGCCCGAAAAACCGGGCCATGGCTCCGACACAGGCATCTACATGCTCCGGATCGTCACCGGTATAACCGCACATGCAGAACCCGTCGTAAGGGTTGAGCATATCGGTCACCGTGCCACGGTTGGTACAACCGACAACGGTTTTCTGCGACTTGTATAAAATTTCTACCGGTAACATTCGGCAACAAAGATAGGCAGATTATTCCCAAAAGCCAAAGAAATGGTGTACCGGGCCGTGCCCTTTCCCGATTTCATACCCTGCTCCGGCCTCTATTGCCGCTGAAATATAGTTCTTAGCCTTAATTACGGCGTTGTCCAGACTGTTACCCCTTGCAAGGAAAGAAGCTACTGCCGACGACAGCGTGCACCCGGTTCCGTGGGTGTTTTGCGTATGTATACGTTTCGACTTAAGCGGCATTGTATGGCAAGTCTCGGCATTATAAAACACATCAACCAGGTCTTCGTCATGCAGATGGCCGGCTTTGAGCAACACCGATACACCTCCGCACCGCTGAGACAGCAGCCGTGCCACTTCCGGCAGTTCATGCTGACAGGCTATTTCCTCGCCAAGCAATATCTCGGCTTCTGGAATATTCGGTGTAATTACACGCGCTATGGGAATAAGTTCCGTACGCAACGTCTCAACAGCCTCAGGCTGAAGCAGCGCATCGCCTGAAGTGGCTACCATTACCGGGTCCAGAACAATATTGTCAATGCGGTATACGGAAAGTGTATTTTTAACAGCCCTGATAAGTTCGGAAGAATGCAGCATACCTATTTTTACGGCATCGGCACCAATATCGTCAAGAACAGAACGAATTTGCCCGGTAACAAAATCAACCGGAACAGGATGAACACCTGTCACACCCATTGTATTCTCGTCGACAACAGCCACAATTGCCGATGTTCCGAAACATCCGCAAGCCGAAAATGTTTTCAAGTCGGCCTGTATGCCGGCTCCGCCGCTAGGATCGCTTCCGGCTATGGCAAGGGCCCTGCTGTATGTTTTCTTTTTTGTGTTCATATTTTCCATTTTTCAAGTGTCCAGGCACTGTCCCAAAACATCCATTCCAGTTTTGTACAGAGCACAAACATTTCAGTCATTTTTTTAACGGTTTCCGTACCGGCATTACAGGCTAGTTCGTCGCAAATTTCTATTGCTCGTAAAGTTGATGCCTCAAAAGCTTCGTCGGAATAAGTGTCAATCCACAACTTAAACGGATTATTGTCTGCCGACTGCTGCAATATAGCCCGTCCCACTTTCTGGTAAATCCAGAAACATGGCAATATGGCGGCGGTTTCAACTTCTACTGGTGCCGTAGCCTGTGCAGAAAGTAACGAAGTATACAGCAGACAAGCCGGACTTTTCCCGACATGCCCTACTTTAAACCCTTTTAAAAACACATCGTGCATGGCCTTTTCCACATAAACGC
>SSTG01000131.1 GCA_004801635.1 Muribaculum caecicola
CAATCCTTCAAATTCTTTTGAAAACCAGGGCGGTACAAACGAGGGCGTTGGCAGCCTTATAGGAAAGTGGGGGATGAGCGGCTATTTAGACGGTGATTATGTGACCTCGTCGATGACATTCCAGAAGAACGGCAAGGTAATAGTGGAGGAAACCTTCCGTGATTATCCGGAAGACAGCTATACCGTTACGGTGAATTATTCTGTAGAGGGCAGCCTGTCGCGGGATGCGAGATTGGAAATATGGGGAAAAACCGTTGACGGCGATTACATAGAAATGACCTATTTGGCAACTATTGACGGAAACCGCCTGAAACTTATTGGTATCAGCGGTGAATGCAATGGTGATAAACTTACCCTTAAGCGTATGTAGTCAGAGATTAGGCTACAAGCAGTTGTCATTTAACGGACAGTTTCGGTGCGAATGTGCCGGGACTGCCTGTTTTTTTATTGTGTTTTTGGTTGATTATGTGTAATTTCGCGAAGATAATCCGATGAGAAAATGAATGAGGAAAGTTTAAGCCAACTGTATTTAAAAGATACTGCTTTTCAGAATCTTATGCAGAAGCGCATATTTAACGTGCTGCTTGTTGCATCGCCATACGACGCGTTTATGATGGAGGAAGACGGGCGTGTTGAGGAACAGCTGTATTTTGAGTATGTTTCGCTGAATCTTAGTTCGCCTCCGCGCGTTACGCGTGTTGCCACGACAGAGGAGGCTATTGCGCAGCTTGAACAGAAGCGCTACGACCTGATAATAATGATGCCGGGTGTGGATGTGAGCCAGACTTTTTCAGGTGCCAAGGATATAAAGAAGATATATGCCGATATTCCTATCGTGGTGCTTACGCCGTTTTCAAAGGAGGTTTCGCGCCGGTTGTCGAACGAGGACTTTGCCGGGGTTGACTACGTGTTCAGCTGGCTTGGCAACGTTGACCTGCTTCTGGCAATTATAAAGTTGCTGGAGGACAAGATGAATGCCGACAACGATATAAACGAAGTCGGCGTGCAGATGATTCTGCTGGTTGAGGACTCTGTGAGGTTTTACTCGTCGGTGCTTCCCAACCTATATAAGTTTTTATTGAAGCAGTCGTTGATTTTCTCGACAGAGGCGCTTAACGAGCATGAACAGATGCTGCGTATGCGAGGTCGTCCGAAGGTGATGCTTGCCCGTGACTATGAGGAAGCCGTAGAGCTTTATGAACGGTTTGGACGCAATATGCTTGGTGTGATAACCGATGTGTCGTTTATGCGCGAGGGCAAAAAAGATTCGCAGGCCGGTTTGAAGCTGGCGGCATGGCTGCGCGAGCGCGACCCTTATCTGCCTATAATAGTCGAATCGTCGGAGGAGGAGAACTCGGCCAAAGTTAAAGCTTCAGGCTGGCAGTTTCTTGATAAGAACTCGAAGAAATTCCCGGTAGACCTTGGAAACGCCATCAAGCGCGATTTCGGCTTTGGCGATTTTATTATACGTGACCCGGAGACTGGTAACGAATTGCTTACAATTCACGACCTTAAGGATCTGCAGCGGCATATATTCGACATACCTACAAAGTCGCTTCTTTATCATGCGTCGTACAACGACATATCGCGCTGGCTTTACTCGAGGGCATTGTTCCCTATAGCGGAGGTAGTAAAATACCATAGGTTCCGAAACGAGGAGGAGGCTCCTTTGGTGAGGCAGCTTTTTTTTGACCTGATTGTCAAATACCGCAAAATGAAGAACCGCGGAGTTGTGGCTGTGTTCCGTAAAGACCGGTTTGACCATTATTCTAATTTTGCACGTATAGGCCAGGGGTCGTTAGGGGGTAAAGGCCGCGGTTTGGCGTTTATCGATTCGATTATAAAGAAGAATCCGGTTTGCGACAATTTTAACGGGGTTACGCTGACTATACCGCGGACAGTGGTTATATGTACCGATCTGTTTGACGAGTTTATGGAAGCCAACAACCTGTACCCGATAGCGCTGTCGGATGCTCCCGACGAGGAGATACTGGCGCACTTCCTGAAAGGAAAGATTCCTGACCGTCTGGCTGACGACCTGCTGGCGTTGTTCGAAGTTGTTGACCGTCCGCTGGCGGTGCGTTCGTCGTCGTTGCTGGAGGATTCGCACTACCAGCCGTTTGCCGGAATATATTCAACATATATGATTCCGCATATAACGGACAAGGAAGTTATGCTGCGTCTGGCATCGGATGCCATAAAGGGTGTTTATGCTTCGGTATTTTACGCTGATTCCAAGGCATACATGACTGCTACGTCGAATGTTATCGACCAAGAGAAGATGGCTGTGATAATTCAGGAAGTTGTGGGACGCACGGCAGGAAAATATTATTTCCCATCGTTTTCCGGAGTTGGACGTTCGTTAAACTATTATCCTATAAACGACGAGGAGCCGGAAGACGGGGTTGTGGAAGTTGCCATAGGCTTGGGCAAGTACATAGTTGATGGCGGCCTTTCGCTTCGTTTTTCGCCAAGGCATCCAGACAAGGTTCTGCAGACTTCTACACTTGATTTGGCTTTGCGCGACACGCAAACGCGTATGTATGCCATTGACACAGAGGCTACACCTGCCGAGGAATTCAAAGTTGACGACGGATTCAACATATCGCGTCTTCGTGTTCAGGATGTGGCCCAGACGGGGGCATTGCGCTATATGGTTTCTACTTACGACCATATGGACCAGGTGATACGCGATTGTGACGAAGGTTCCGGACGGCGTGTGGTAACATTTGCCAACGTTCTTCAACATAAGGTTTTTCCTTTGGCCGAACTTACAGACTTTATGCTTACTACCGGGCAGGTGGAAATGTGCCGCCCTGTGGAAATAGAATTCGCCGGGGTTATCGACGTAAAAGATCAGAATTCAAAAGGTACGCTGTACTGGCTACAGATGCGGCCTATTGTTGAGCGTAAGGACATTGTTGACGAAAATATTCTCGGGCTGCCTGATTCTGAAATACTGTTAAGGAGCAATTCGGCTCTTGGACATGGCAATATTGATAATGTGAGCGCTATTGTGTATGTGCGTCCGGAAAACTTTTCGTCGTCAAATAATGCGTTGATAGCACGTGAAATTGAGAAAATTAATCGTAACTTTACAGAACGCAACGAAGGTTACGTGCTAATAGGTCCGGGACGTTGGGGGTCGAGCGACACGGCATTGGGAATACCGGTAAAATGGCCGCATATTTCTTCTGCCAGGCTGATTGTAGAATCTTCTTTGTCCAACTATAGGATTGAACCAAGCCAAGGAACACATTTCTTCCAAAACCTGACTTCGTTTGGTGTCGGTTACTTTACCATAAACCCGGCTTCTGCCGACGGCTTTTACGATGTTGACTTCCTTAATGCCCAAAAAGCCGAGTATGAAAGCGAATATGTGAGGATTGTGCGTTTTGCCAACTCGCTGACCATAGGGATAAACGGTAGGAAAGGAACCGGTGTGGTGGTAAAGCCAAATCAATAAGCCTGCGTTGCAAAATATATTTTATAACAAGAAAAAACACCAAAACAGATTATGTCAGTAAAAACGGCCTTAATGAAAGCTTTTGGTTTTCGTTCGTCTGACGATGATGAAGATGATATGCCCGGCTATGTGTCGGCCGCTCCTGTGCAACGCCATACTGCAGGCGAAACACCAACCGACAATCAACCCGGCATATCGCAACAGCCCGATTGCGAAAGTTCTGCCGGGCAGATACAGAATTCGCCGGGTGAGTTTAAGTCAATGCCGTTAACAGAATTTCCTCTGGCTGTTTTTGACGGGCTTATCGAGGTGTTTAACCAGGCACAACCTGATTTTATACAAAAATGCCTGGGAACGGAGGCGCAACGTCAGTATCTCTATGAGAAGATGGATGCCTCGTTCAAAGAATATATAGGACAACTGAAAATGGAAGCGGCACAGTTTGCTGAAAATAAATGCAGTCATATGATGAAGTCGTATACCGACGAATTTCAGCAACTGCGCGACAAACTGGCTGCTACAGAACGTCGGCTGGAGGATCAGAAACAGCAATGTATGAGTGCTACACGGCAAAAGCGTGCAATGTCGAGCCGTGTCAGCGACCTGGAGCAGCAATTGGAATCGGCACGAGCCGAGAAAGAGCAGTATGCGCTTGAAACCAAAAGCCTGCTTAACAAGCTGAAAGTGGCCAAGGTGCGCGAGGGCAGTTCCGATTCGGATTTAGACAACCTTCAGTATAAGGCGGCTGCAGAAGAAGCTAACCGCCGTGTGAGTGAGTTAAATGCCCAGGCTGCCGCCAACCAGATTGAATTGGAAAAACTTACCGTCCGGTTAGAAGCCCTAAACAACAAGTTGGCCGAATCGGAGGAGCGTGCTGCCGGGCTTCGGCTGGAACTTGAGCAATCGCGTAAGGAATGTTCGGCCGCACGGACTGGAGAAAGAGAGGCTGTACAGAAAGCCTGCAATGCCGAGGCGGAACTGGCTGCTTTGAAGCGAGGCAACGAAGTTGAGAAGCAAGATGCCGCAGTACAAGGCTGCATGTTTGGTGATGAAAGTAAAAATATAGTAATGACGACCGGCAGTAAGCCTGCGTCGGGCAATGACGATTGTTCCAATGTTAAAACTGTGCCGCAACCGTCTAAGCCGCGCCGTCGTAAAAAACCGAAACATACAATTTCTGCAATTGACGAAACTCTGGATGCAACGGAATGGTTGTTGCCTACACCCCCCGACGGCGTACAAAAATCCGTAATTGTAAGTGATGCCGAGTTCGGGTACCACGAACCGCAGCGCGAGGACCCTCCTAGGAATGATGCCCAGCTGTCGTTATTCGACTGATGCTGTTAATGCAGAACCCAAACCGTTAAAATTAATTCTAATGAAGAAAGTAATCAGACTTATATCCGCTTTAATGTGCGTTTGTGCCGGAATGCCGGCCATATCTGCCGTTTCTGTTTCCGGCAGTATAGACAAGTATGTGTATCCTGTTAACGTGGCACAATCGCCAAAATCAATGACATGGCTTGCCGACGGTGTGCATTATGCCGCTGTTTCCGACGACGGACGTTGTGTGATAAGTTATGATGCAAAAACGGGTATGCCGGCCGACACGCTGCTGAATATTGGCCGTACGCGCGAAACTGAAATTGGGAATATTGCTGGTTTTCAAATAAGTCCTACCGAGCGGCATATTATGGTTTATACGGATGCAAAGCCCATTTACCGTCGTTCGTTTAAGGCAAAATATTATGTTTACGAGGTTCAGCACAGGGTACTTAAGCCGCTGAGTGTGGAGCATAAAATGCAGCGTTCCCCTATATGGTCGCCCGATGGACGTATGATTGCTTTTACAGCCGAGGACAATAATATATATTTGGCTAAGATTGATTATAATACGGAAACGGCCGTTACCACCGACGGCTGTGTGAACGAGGTAATAAACGGTGTTCCCGATTGGGTTTATGAGGAGGAGTTTGATACAACGTGCTCAATGGCGTGGTCTCCCGACTGTATGACCCTCAGTTATATAAAATACGACGAGCGCCGTGTGCCATTGTATTCGTTTCCTTTGTACGAAGGTACGTGCAATCCCATGTCAAAGTATGCCTTGTATCCTGGAGCGTATACTTACAAATATCCTGTTGCCGGCGAACCAAATTCAAGTGTATCGGTTCATAGTTATGATGTGGACAACAGAAAGACTAAAAATATAACGCCTCAGGATTTGAAAATAGAATATATACCGCGAATTGCCTATGCCCATTCGTCCGACCGTTTGCTGGTTACCACGCTTAACCGTGCACAGAACCGAATGGAAATATTTGGTGTTAACCCGAAAAGTACGGTTGCCCGTTCTATTTATGTTGACGAGTCTTCTACAGGGTGGATAGACCCGTCGGCTTGGGAACAGGTACGGTTGTATCCGGAGTTTTTTATAATTGCTTCGGAACGTTCGGGCTTTAACCATCTTTATCAATATAATTATTCCGGAGCGCTCATGAAACAGATAACTTCCGGTAATTATGATGTTACAGAATATTATGGCTATGACTCGCGCAGAGGCATGCATTTTTATCAGTCTACGCAGGCCAGCCCTATCGACCGCATGTGCGCGTCGGTTGATTCAAAAAATAAAGTAACAATAATCGGTAGTGAAAAGGGCACATCGTCGTTGGAGTTTTCGCCCGATATGCAGTGGTATACAATGCGTTTTACCGATATTAAAACGCCGCCTGTATTTACGTTGCATACAGTAAAGGCTTCCAAACCGGTCAGGACATTATGTGACAATGCCGATATGCTGTCGCGTTATGGCGAGCTTGGACAACGAGAATTTTTTACAATGAATTCCGACGGGGTAAGGCTTAACGGCTCTATTCTTAAACCCTATAATTTCAATGCGTCTAAAAGATATCCTGTTATCATGTCGCAATATAGTGGTCCTGGTTCGCAGGAAGTGCTGAACCGTTGGACAATTAACTGGGACGATTATTTTGTGAATCAAGGCTATA
>SSTG01000132.1 GCA_004801635.1 Muribaculum caecicola
GGATGCCGGAATCCCTAGGCGCGAAAGCGTGTGTGTAACAGGCCATGGGTCGGGTTTGGCGCGTTCCACATTGTCGGCTCCCAGTATAATTGAAAAATAGTGGTCAATACCGTTTTCCTTGCAGAACTCAATTAGCGAGTCGTGCGAGCGTGACGAGGCAATAGTCATTATTGTTCCGCGCTTGGCCAGTGTTTCCAGAGTTTCTGTTACACCTGGAAACAGTTCCGGAATATAGTTATGTTTGTTTTTGTTAAATATGTCGCGGTATGTTGCACAGCAGTTTTCTGTAACCGACGGGCCTAACGAGGGATAAAGGTTTTCAAAGCCTTCTTGTAGTGGAATGCCTATTGTGGCCTGTAGTTGGGCTGTGGTGCGTGTGGGTAGTCCTAGTTTCTCTATTGTTGAAGTGTAGGTTGACAGTATTATGTTCCGTGTATCGGCAAGCGTGCCGTCGAAATCGAATATAACTAGTCGGGCGTTCATTGTCAATGTATGAATAGTTGTGATTTTGTGTTTAGCCTTTGTTTATTAACGTACATATTGGGATATTTGTTGTGAAAATACCTTAACGGATGCCGTCAGCCGTAATTTATGGCTTCAAGGCATCCGCTTTAAACAGGCCATGCCTCCAATCCGGGACTGTCAAGGCCTTTTTATGTTCGAGGGGCTTTTATCTGGCTGTTTGTTGCTTTATTTGGGCGCACCAGCCCTTTATGCGGTCTGCCGATAATTCCTCGCGGTTTACGTTGTCGAGTAGCAGTCCCACGTACTGTCCGTTAACAAATGCCGGCGATATGGAAAAATTGTAGCAGTCAGCCGGATAAGCTCCGATAAATGTGGCACCTGTTTTCTGAAGCCTGTTGTAGAGTTCGCCTACGGCACCGCAAAAAGTGTCACTCATTGTTTCATCGCCGCATCCGAATAATGCTATTTTTTTACCTTGCAGGTCGAGTACTTCCAGCCCGTCGAGAAAGTCATACCAATCGTCTTGCAAGTCACCGGCACCCCAGGTTGACGAACCAAGTATAAGGTTGTCATATTCCGATACTTTGTCGGGGTTTGTATGCCTCACGTTGTAGACATCGGCCGGGGCTGTGCCGAGGTTTTTTGCTATCTCGTCGGCAGTCTCGGCTGTGACACCGGTGCTTGATCCGTAAAAAATGCCAAATTTTTTCATATAGTATCGTTTTAATTCTTTATGATAACATATTGTGGCATCTTTCTGTTCATAGGCCTTTACTATGAATAAAGCCCTGTATGAAGCAGCAGGCTCCAAACAGGGCTTATATCAGGCATATACTGGTTGTCAGGGATTGAATATGTATCCGGCACGGATACGGTTGTAGTTGGTGCGCGGTTGTCGTCCGGGCTGGTTGGCTCCGTTGCCGCTGCCCAGGTGGCTGCCGTCACGCCCGGTCTGTGTGGCACGTGCGTTTTGAGTGTCTTCGCTGTTGGTGGTGCATATATATATATTGGCCGGAGGCCATACATGTGTATAACCCCGACGAGGCCGAGCGCTTTTGCGCGAAGGCCTCGTTGGGGAATGCTATGAGCTGTAGGGGTGAACCTCGAAGAGGTTCCATATACGCTCGTTACATAAATTGGCATATGACTGCTTGATATATAGTACAGGCCAAGGTTGCAAAAAAAGTCAGGACGGAACCTTTAAATGGTTTCGTCCTGACTATGACAGACTAATAAGGTAAGAAGTGTGTTATGCTTCTTCGCCGTTTAGTATTTCAAGCATTTTTATTGCTGATACGGGAATACGTGTACCGGGACCAAATATGGCTGCTACGCCGGCCTTGTATAGGAAGTCGTAGTCCTGAGCCGGAATAACTCCGCCGGCTGTTACAATTATGTCTTCGCGGCCTAGCTTCCGGAGTTCCTCGATAACTTGTGGAATAAGGGTTTTGTGTCCGGCTGCGAGAGAGGAAACGCCAAGAATGTGCACGTCGTTCTCAACGGCCTGGCGTGCTGCTTCGGCCGGGGTTTGGAACAACGGGCCCATATCTACGTCGAAGCCGCAGTCGGCATATCCGGTAGCTACAACTTTGGCACCACGGTCGTGTCCGTCCTGTCCCATTTTCGCTATCATTATACGTGGCTGACGGCCCTCTTTACGGGCAAATTCTTCGCACATGCGCTGGGCGCGGACGAAGTCGGGGTCTTGTTTTGTTTCGTTTGAATACACGCCTGAAATTGTTCTGATTACTGCTTTATAACGGCCTACAACGTCTTCGCAGGCATCTGATATTTCGCCGAGTGTGGCGCGAAGTCCGGCTGCTTTGACAGCAAGGTCGAGCAGGTTGCCTTTCTTTGTGCGAACACATTCGGTTATGTCGGCAAGGGCTTTCTTAACGGCTTCTTCGTCGCGAACGGCTTTGACTTGGTCGAGTCGTTCAATCTGTTCCTTGCGCACCTCTGTGTTGTCAATTTCGAGAATGTCAATGGGGTCTTCATGCTCGAGACGGTATTTGTTTATACCTACAATTGTCTGACGGCCGGAGTCGATGCGTGCCTGTGTACGTGCCGAAGCTTCTTCGATGCGCAGTTTCGGAAGCCCGGTTTCGATAGCTTTGGCCATACCGCCCAGCTTTTCGATTTCCTGTATGTGTTCCCATGCGCGGTGGGCAATCTCGTTTGTGAGTGCCTCAACATAGTAGCTTCCTCCCCATGGGTCGACCTGTTTGGTTACCATGGTTTCTTCCTGAATGTAAATCTGGGTGTTACGCGCAATACGTGCCGAGAAGTCGGTGGGCAGGGCTATTGCTTCGTCCAGGGCGTTTGTGTGCAGCGACTGGGTGTGTCCAAGGGCGGCACCCATTGCCTCTATACATGTACGGCCCACGTTGTTGAACGGGTCCTGCTCGGTGAGGCTCCAGCCTGATGTCTGCGAGTGTGTGCGCAGGGCGAGCGATTTTGGGTTTTTGGGGTTGAACTGGCTTACAATCTTGGCCCAGAGCATGCGTGCGGCACGCATCTTTGCCACTTCCATGAAGAAGTTCATGCCTATTGCCCAGAAGAACGACAAACGCGGTGCGAAAGAGTCTATGTCCATACCGGCATTGACACCTGCACGCAGGTATTCCAGACCGTCGGCAAGTGTGTATGCCAGCTCTATATCGCAGGTTGCGCCGGCTTCCTGCATGTGATAGCCGGAAATGGATATAGAGTTGAATTTGGGCATGTTCTGCGAGGTGTACTCAAAAATGTCGGCAATGATACGCATTGAGAATTCCGGTGGGTAGATGTATGTGTTTCGTACCATGAATTCTTTCAGAATGTCATTCTGTATTGTTCCGGCCATTTCTTCGAGTTTGGCACCCTGTTCAAGTCCGGCGTTTATGTAGAATGCGAGAACGGGAAGTACGGCTCCGTTCATTGTCATTGACACCGACATTTTGTTCAGCGGTATACCGTCGAACAATACTTTCATGTCCTCGAGCGAGCATATGGACACACCGGCTTTTCCTACATCGCCTACAACGCGTTCGTGGTCGGCATCATAGCCTCGGTGTGTGGCAAGGTCGAATGCCACGGAAAGGCCTTTCTGGCCTGAAGCCAGGTTGCGGCGGTAGAATGCGTTTGATTCGGCTGCTGTAGAGAATCCGGCATACTGGCGTATTGTCCATGGGCGCAACGGGTACATGGCACTGTACGGGCCGCGCAGGAACGGTGGAATTCCCGACATATAATTAAGGTGTTCAAGTCCCTCCAGGTCGGATTTGGTGTATATGGATTTTACCGGAATTAATTCTGGTGTCAGCCAATCTTCGCCGGCAGCCACCTCGGGCTGCTGAGCGCCGAATGCATCTTTGGTAATGTCTATGGTTTTAAAATCGGGTCTCATAGTTTTGAGTGTGGTTGTAGGTTATTTTAAAAGTTTGGCGTTGAATTCTTTTAGTGTGTCAAGCACGTTGCAGCGCACGTGAACGTAGTTTTCTATGCCGCATTCTTTGAGCTGGTCCATGCAGGCCGGTGCGCCGGCAACAACAAATTCAGCCCTTCCGTTAAGATATTTGAATGCATTCGGTGCCAGGTCGGCGTATTCGTCGTCGCTAGAGCATAGCACTACTATGTCGGCACCTTTTGCCATTGCTTCGTCAATGCCTTCTTCAACGGTGTTGAATCCGAGGTTGTCAATTATTTCGTAGCCGGCACAGCCGAAGAAGTTTGTAGAGAACTGTGCGCGAGCCAGACGCATGGCAAGGTTGCCTATTGTGAGCATGAACACTTTCGGGCGGTTTGACGCGGCTTCTGTTTGAAGGCGCAGCGCTTCGAAATCGCTTGCCGCACGGGCTGTGTTGAGGCCGCCTTGTCCGGTTTCTTCTTCCTGATGCGAGTGTCCGCATCCGCAACCGCATGAAGTGCCCTGTATTTTCTGGGCAGCGGTTTCGTTTATGTTGGGGTATTGGTTTGTGCCAAGAAGTATTTCTTTGCGACGGGCAACGTCGGTATGCCGTTTGGCGGCGGTTTCGTTTACTGCCTTCTGTATGGTGTTGTCGGCAAGGCAGGCAAGGAATCCGCCTTTTTCTTCTACTTCGAGGAACAGTTTCCAGGCTTCGCTGGCAATTGAAACGGTGAGTGTTTCTACATAATATGAACCTCCGGCCGGGTCTACAACCTTGTCGAGGTGGCTTTCTTCCTTGAGCAGGAACTGCTGGTTGCGTGCAATTCGTTCAGAAAACTCGTCGGGTTGTTTGTAAGGAGCGTCGAACGGCGTGGTTGTTATGGAGTCGACACCGGCAAGGGCTGCCGACATAGATTCTGTTTGCGAACGAAGCAGGTTTACGTGAGCATCGTAGATGGTTTGGTTGTAACGTGATGTTGAAGCGTGAACCATCATTTTGGCGCATTCTTTCGACGACGGGCTGTATTGTTCCACAATTTGTGCCCAGAGCATTCGTGCGGCGCGGAACTTGGCTATTTCCATGAAATAGTTGGAT
The DNA here is from genome assembly GCA_004801635.1 of Muribaculum caecicola. Lineage (GTDB taxonomy): Bacteria > Bacteroidota > Bacteroidia > Bacteroidales > Muribaculaceae > Muribaculum > Muribaculum caecicola. The sequence continues at coordinate 4,950 of SSTG01000132.1, forward strand.
GAAACACCCATATTGAACTTGATGCGTGCTGCGGCTTCGTCGGCGCTTATGCCGGCATCGGTGAGCAGTGTCATCCATTGTGTGCCCCACGACATTGCGTAACCAAGTTCCTGGTATATGTATGCACCGGCATCGGAAAGCATGAACGAGTCAACAGAGAATATGCGCAGGTTTTTTGCCGGTTTTACTGTTTCGAGCAGTTCAAGCGAAAGTGCTTTGATGTCGCCTGGAAATTCTGTGCCGTGTTTCAGCTGACGGCGCATGGGGTTAAAGTTGATAGAGCCACGGAACTGTTCCAGTTTGCCTTCGGCTTTGAGGTAGGCCACCAATGCTGAAGCCAGTGTGTTGGCTTTACGTGGGCATGAACGGAAGTTTACTTCTATTTTGTCAAGGTTTATGCCCGATAGCAATGATGCTGCTTCTTCAGCCGAAGTCAGGGCTATGTTAAATCCGAGTGCGGTAACGCCTTTCGACACTGCGTCGAGTGCTGATTTGTTTGCCGCTTCGATTTCTGATTCAAGAATTTCCTGACGAGTAAGCCAGTTGTTGTCGTTGCGCGTTCCGCGAACATACGGGAACTGGCCGGGTAGGGAATCTGTGGTTTTCAGGTCTGCAATATTTTCGGCTCTGTAGACTGGTTCTACATTGAACCCTTCATTTGTCCGCCATACCAATTTCTTGTTGAAGTCGGCACCTTTCAGATCGGCTTCGACTTTGGCTCTCCACTCTTGGTAGGAGCACTCAGGAAACATGTCGAACAATTTTTCTTTCTTTTCTGCCATGATTGTGGTATTAATTGTTTAGATTGTTGGTCGAAAGTGTTTTTAGGCGGTTTTACCGCCATATGGCAAAGGTACAAAATAGCTGTTTTACAAACAAATAATTTTTTTCATTCCAATAAAAATACGCTGTTGCAAATATATTTTTTGATGCTATCAGATTGACAGAAAAAGCCAAAGGCCGCGGCCCGGGTATGGCTGCGACCTTTGGTTTTGTAAGTGTATGGTGATTAGTGTATCAGTATTGTCGTGGTACCTTTGTTGTTGCGTACAACGTAAACGCCCGGTGCGAGCAATTTCAGCTCTGTTTTGTCGCATTGCCGTTTCAGCAGCATGCCTTTTATGTTGTACACGTCGGCTTTGGCATCGTCAACGTCAAATATGCAGTCGATTCCCGACATGCCGGTAATGATGCATTCGGCTGTCAGATTTGAGCCGTCGACTGTAGCCACCGTTATACGGCATGAACCTTCTTTCAGCACCGACACCAGTCCGTTGTCGTCAACCGTGGCTATGGTTGCATCATTCGTGCTCCACATCAGTGTCTTGTCTGTCGTGTTGTCTGGCTTCACTACGGCAGTGATGCGGAAGCTTTCATTCGCCACTCCATTCCAGCTTTCAGGGCTGATAATCAGTGACTCTGCCAACACCGGATTTACTGTCACCAGACAGTTTGCGCTGATGCCAGAACCGTCGGCCGCAGTTGCGGTAATTTCTGCCTCTCCAAGCGCTACGGCGGT
>SSTG01000133.1 GCA_004801635.1 Muribaculum caecicola
CGACTTTTTGCCGCTTTCTTCCATCGCTGTCACTTTCTTTTCCAGCTTCACACTGATGTATGGGCCTTTTTTTAATGAACGACTCATAATTGCTTAATTAATCAGATTACTTTTTTCTTCTTTCAATAATGTACTTCGAAGAATGTTTCTTCGGCGCACGAGTCTTAAGACCCTTGGTGTACAAGCCCTTGCGTGAACGTGGATGTCCACCTGAAGCACGGCCCTCACCACCGCCCATCGGGTGGTCAACAGGGTTCATGACTACGCCGCGGTTACGCGGACGGCGTCCTAACCAACGTGAACGGCCTGCCTTGCCCGAACGTTCCAGTGAGTGTTCGCTGTTGGAAACAACACCGATTGTCGCACGGCATTCGGCAAGAATCTTACGTACCTCGCCTGAAGGTAATTTGATAATTGCATAGTCGCCTTCGCGCGATACCAACTGGGCAAATGTACCTGCAGAGCGTGCCATGAAGGCTCCCTGTCCGGGACGCAATTCAATATTGTGAATCACGGTACCTACGGGGATTTTGCTCAAGGGCAGGGTGTTTCCCAGTTCGGGCGCTGCATCGGGACCACTAACTACTGTGGCTCCGACCTCAAGGCCATTGGGTGCAATGATGTAGGTTTTTGCTCCGTCTACATAGTAAAGCAATGCGATACGGGCCGAACGGTTAGGATCGTACTCTATCGACTTTACTACAGCGGGCACACCGTCTTTAGTTCTCTTAAAGTCAATGAAACGGTATTTGCGTTTGTGGCCACCGCCAAGGTAGCGTGTGGTACGGTGACCTTCGGAGTTACGGCCTCCGGTTGACTTTTTACCGACTGTAAGAGATTTTTCTGGCGTACGGGCAGTGATCGTACCTTTAAATACGCCAATAACTTTGTGTCGTTGCCCCGGTGTGGTGGGCTTGAATTTTCTTACTGCCATTTTTTATTTAGATATTGCTATAGAAGTCTATGGTTTCACCTTCGGCTACTGTGATAATGGCTTTTTTAAATGCCGGTGTCGAGCCTTTGATGATGCCTGTTCTTGTGTAACGCGAACGGTTTTTACCACGCATTACAGCTGTATTCACTCTAACCACGTGCACGCCGTAAAGTTTCTCAACCATATCTTGGATTTGAAACTTATTGGCTTCCAGGGACACGCGGAACGTGTAGCGGTTAAGCTTCTCTGTAAGCTTAGTCGCCTTTTCGGTAACTATCGGTTCTATACTGAATTCCATTTTCGAGTCCTCCTGTGATTAAAGATTGTTTATAACCTCAAGGCTGCTTTCTGCCAAAACCACGGCCTTGTTGTTAAGAAGGGCGTATGTGTTGACATCTGCAGCAGTTAAAATTTTCACTCCTTGAATATTACGGGCCGACAAAGATACGTTTTTATTTCCTTCTTTTAAAACAAAGAGGACTTTCTTGCCGTCGAGTTTAAGATTTTTAGTTATATTTAAGAAATCTTTAGTTTTAGGAGTGTCAATTGTGAAGTCCTCTATAACCAGCACCTGGTTGTCGGCCGCCTTCAAGGTAAGGGCCGAACGGCGAGCCAGAGCTTTAAGCTTCTTATTGAGTTTGAAACGATAGTCGCGAGGACGAGGGCCAAACACGCGCGCACCGCCTGAAAGAAGGGGCGAGTTGATATCGCCTATACGGCTTCCGCCGCCGCCTTTCTGCTTATGAAGCTTGCGTGTAGATCCTGACAATTCGCTTCTTTCCTTCGATTTGTGCGTTCCTTGACGCTGATTGGCAAGATACTGCTTGACATCGAGGTAAATTGCATGCTCGTTTGCTTCTATTGCAAATACTTCGTCGTTGAGTTGTGCCTTGCGCCCGGTATCTTCTCCTTTTATGTTTAATATAGCGAGTTCCATTCTATTTTTCTATTAACAAGATTGAACCTTTGTGTCCGGGCACTGAACCCTTTATCAACAGCAAATTGTGATCAGCAATCACTTTAATCACCTGAAGGTTTTGTACAGTCACGCGTTCGTTACCCATATGGCCGGCCATGCGCATGCCCTTGAACACCTTTGCAGGGTAAGAACAAGCACCGATAGAACCCGGCTTACGGGCACGGTTGTGCTGACCGTGTGTTGCCTGACCGACACCACCGAATCCATGACGTTTTACCACGCCCTGGAAACCTTTACCTTTAGATGTACCTACAATGTCAACAAAGTCTTCTTCCGAGAACATTTCAACTGTGATCTGTTCTCCCAAAGCGTATTCCTTGTCGAAACCTTTGAACTCGGCCAAGTAGCGCTTGGGTGTAACACCGGCTTTCTTGAAGTGGCCCTGCATAGGGCAAGAAGTATGCTTTTCCTTCTTGTCTTCGAATCCGAGCTGTATGGCTGCGTATCCGTCTGTTTCCACTGTTTTAACCTGTGTAACAACGCAAGGGCCAACTTCGATAACAGTGCACGGCACATTTTTGCCGTCGGCACTGAAAACGGATGTCATTCCGATTTTCTTTCCTAATAATCCTGGCATTTCTCTTGTTTGTTAAATATTTACACTTGTTGTTTATACTTTCACTTCTACTTGTACACCGCTGGGGAGTTCCAGTTTCATCAAAGCGTCAACGGTTTTTGCGCTTGTGTTGTAAATGTCGATAAGACGTTTGAATGATGACAATTGGAACTGTTCGCGCGACTTCTTGTTAACGAATGTCGAGCGGTTAACGGTGAAGATGCGCTTGTGAGTTGGCAGGGGTATTGGACCACTTATCACTGCGCCAGTAGCCTTTACGGTCTTTACTATCCGTTCGGCCGATTTGTCGAGCAGATTATGATCGTACGATTTAAGCTTGATTCTGATCTTCTGGTTCATTGCTTTTATCTAAATTTTTATGTTATTTCAATAAATCTACCCGGCCTTGGCATTCTTCAAGAACGTTTTTGGCTATCGAATTACTTACTTCTGCATAGTGCGAGAACGTCATAGTGCTTGTTGCACGTCCGGAAGTAATTGTACGGAGTGCTGTAACGTAACCGAACATTTCTGCAAGAGGAGCCTTGGCTTTTACCACACGGGCACCGCTGCGGCTGGTTTCCATTCCTTCAACCTGACCACGGCGCTTGTTAAGGTCACCAATAACGTCACCCATGTTTTCTTCCGGAGTTACAACCTCTATTTTCATTATCGGTTCCATAAGCACGGGACCGGCTTTCTCAGATGCTTTTTTGAATGCCTGTATGGCACAAAGCTCAAATGAAAGCTGGTCGGAGTCAACCGGGTGGAAAGAACCGTCAACTACTGTCACCTTGAGCTGCTCAACAGGATAACCTCCAAGCACGCCGTTCTTCATGGCTGTCTGGAATCCTTTCTGGATTGAAGGAATAAATTCTTTAGGAATATTACCTCCCTTAACCTCGTCAACAAACTGCAGTCCGCCATCGAAACCTTCTTCTACAGGCTCTACACGAACAATGATGTCGGCAAACTTACCACGACCACCAGTCTGCTTCTTGAACACCTCGCGAAGTTCAACTGGCTTTGTGATAGCTTCCTTATAAGTAACCTGGGGACGGCCCTGGTTGCATTCTACCTTAAATTCACGACGAAGACGGTCAATGATAATATCAAGGTGAAGCTCACCCATACCGGAAATAACAGTCTGTCCTGTTTCTTCGTTGGTCTGTACGCGGAAAGTCGGGTCTTCCTCGGCAAGTTTCTGAAGTCCTACGCCAAGTTTGTCAAGGTCTTTCTGGGTCTTAGGCTCAACGGCAATACCGATAACCGGATCGGGGAAGTCCATTGCTTCAAGTACGATGGGTGCATCTTCTGTACAAAGCGTGTCGCCAGTACGTATATCCTTGAAACCTACACCGGCACCTATATCGCCACATTCTATTTCTTCCTTCGGATTCTGCTTGTTAGAGTGCATCTGGAAAAGACGTGAAACGCGTTCTTTCTTTCCGCTTCGGCTGTTGTATACATAGCTGCCGGCTTCAACGTTACCAGAGTAAACGCGGAAGAAGCAAAGACGGCCTACATACGGGTCAGTTGCAATCTTGAATGCAAGGGCACACATAGGAGCCTCGGCAGAAGGTTCGCGTGTAATCACTTCGTCGGGATTATCCACGGCATGGCCTTCAACAGCACCAGCATCGAGCGGAGAGGGCAGATATGCGCATACATTGTCAAGCAGGCACTGAACACCTTTATTCTTAAATGAAGAACCGCATGTCATCGGAACGATGTCCATGCTAAGTGTTGCCTTACGGATGGCCTTGCGAATTTCCTCTTCGGTTATAGTAGAAGGGTCGTCAAAATATTTTGCCATCAGATCGTCGTCAAATTCGGCAATCTTTTCAAGCATTTTATCGCGCCATTCTTCTGCCTCGGCTTTCAACGATGCAGGAATTTCTTCAACCGTGTAATCAGCACCCATAGACTCGTCATGCCAGAAAACAGCCTTCATGGTCACAAGGTCGACAACACCTTTGAATGTTTCCTCCGCACCGATAGGTATCTGGATAGGGCAAGGATTTGCGCCAAGAATTTCCTTAAGCTGGCGTGCTACTTCAAAGAAATTAGCACCCGAACGGTCCATCTTGTTAACATAACCTATACGCGGAACATTATACTTGTCGGCCTGACGCCATACGGTTTCAGACTGAGGCTCTACACCGCCAACGGCGCAGAAAGTAGCCACGGCTCCGTCAAGCACACGCAAAGATCGTTCAACTTCAACAGTGAAGTCAACGTGTCCCGGAGTGTCAATAAGATTGATTTTGTATTTTTCACCGGCATATTTCCAAAATGCGGTTGTAGCAGCCGAGGTAATTGTTATACCACGCTCCTGCTCCTGCTCCATCCAGTCCATGGTGGCAGCACCGTCATGTACTTCGCCGATTTTGTGGGTAAGACCGGTATAGAAAAGTATACGCTCCGACGTGGTTGTCTTACCAGCATCGATATGCGCCATAATACCGATATTACGGGTATATTTCAGGTTTTGGTCTTTATTAGCCATAATATAAGAATAGTTAGCGGATAATAGTAATATTAGAAACGGAAGTGTGCAAACGCGCGGTTGGCCTCTGCCATCTTATGCATATCCTCTTTGCGCTTATAGGCACCGCCCTGTTCGTTGAAAGCGTCAACTATTTCCGCAGCCAGCTTGTCGGCCATTGTCTTACCGCCACGTTTGCGCGCATAAAGAATCATATTCTTCATCGATATCGACTCTTTGCGGTCAGGACGGATTTCAGTAGGAACCTGGAATGTTGCACCACCTACACGGCGCGACTTAACCTCTACCTGGGGTGTAATGTTTTCCAGCGCTTTTTTCCATATTTCGAGAGCTGACAATTCTTCATTAGGAAGTTTCCCCTTTACAGTCTCGAGCGCGGAATAAAATATAGTGTAAGATGTGTTCTTTTTGCCGTCGTACATCAGGTGGTTAACGAACTTTGATACTTTCACGTCGCCAAACACGGGGTCGGGCAGAACAATCCTTTTTTTAGGCTTTGCTTTTCTCATTGTTTTTTTAAAATTTTGTTTTTGGTTGCTTGGCAGCTTTTAATTCTTCAACCGGGACTCTCTTGTCCGGTTTACTCAACCGTTATTGCTTTTTCCAATAAATCAAAAACGGAGTTTGTTAAACTAGGTTCTGTAGAGTTGTCTACTTAGAAAAGTGACGTTTGGTAAGTTCTAATTACTTTTTACCTTTTGCTGCTGGAGCTGCTCCCGGTTTCGGACGCTTTGCACCATACTTGGAACGACGCTGTGTACGGTCCTTGACACCGCTTGTATCAAGCGTGCCGCGAACAATGTGGTAACGAACACCAGGAAGGTCTTTCACACGGCCTCCGCGAACAAGAACGATTGAGTGTTCCTGAAGGTTGTGACCCTCTCCCGGAATGTACGAGTTAACTTCCTTGCCGTTTGTAAGGCGGACACGCGCAACCTTACGCATAGCTGAATTAGGTTTCTTAGGTGTAGTTGTGTAGACACGCACGCAAACGCCCCTGCGCTGAGGACAACTGTCAAGCGCAGGCGACTTGCTCTTGTCAACAAGAGCTGCACGTCCTTTTCTTACTAATTGCTGAATAGTAGGCATCTTAGTTTTAAATTTAATTTATTGGTATATTTTTACTGTGTTTGATTGCATTTCTATTACCTAAATGCGTGATAATTAAGATGAAACGCCACACATATAGGCACAGTTTCTCTCAAAAACTGTGCAAAGTTACTAACTAAAAGGCTAATATGCAAATAATTCTATGCATATTTGCTTAACAAATTTTATGGGTCAGCGGATTTTATTGCATATTGCAGGGGGGGGGCGGATGCCGCCGCGGTGATGCGGAGACGGGGAGGGCTGACGGACGGGTATAAAAAAAGGTCCCCGCGGAGGTTTCTCCGTGGGGACCGAGGGGGGCGGCGACCTACTCTCCCGCTTTCGCAGTACCATCGGCGCGGCGAGGCTTA
>SSTG01000134.1 GCA_004801635.1 Muribaculum caecicola
TCGGCATCGGCCGATGCCGAACTAGAGATAATAAAATCGTTCACCCTGTACCGCAACGTGGTTAAGGAACTGGGGCTTAACACCAAATATGTAATACGCAAAAACATACTTAAGCGCATAGAGGCGTTCGGCGACACGCCGTTGCGCCTGACTGCACCGGCCGAAATGGCCGACACCCTAAACGGCCACCTGCACTTCAAGGTACGCATGAACAAAGACGGCGAAACATCGGTAAAGGTTTACAACGTGCTAAATAAAAAGGTGTTTGAAACAGACGACAAAAAACTGCCAGCAACCTTCAAAACCCCTTACGGCGATTTCAAACTTGAAACCACGCCAGAATACAAGGCCGACAAGAATCTGGCAATGAGCATCTGGTTTTTCGGATACGATGTTGCCGCCGAAAACCTTCAGAAAGAAGTACGCTGCTTCACACCAAGCAAAAAAGCCGACATTATAACCGTGTCGTATCTGGCAACAAACGTAGTGGCCGGCAAGCGCATAGTAAACGAAATTGTTGACGAATATAACGACCGTGGCATTGAGCAGAGCCGCAAAAAAGCCCGAAAGATTGCCGACTTTATCGACAACCGCCTCGGAGCAATAGCAGCCGACCTAGCCACCACGGAATCGCAGGTAGAACAATACAAGCAAAAAAACAACCTCACAAACCTGTCGGCCGATGCTGAATACATGATGAGCAAGAAAAGTATTTTGGAAGGCAGGCTGTTTGAGGCCGAAAGCGAACTGGCCACATTGCAGCTCACACGCGAAATGCTCAACGACCCACAAAGCCGCAATTCAATGCTGCCAATACCATCGTCGTCTGAATCGGCATCCAAAATAATCAGCGAATACAACAATCTTATCCTGGCAAGGATGCAGCTGGAAAAAACAGCGAAAAGCGGAAACCACAAACTAGAACAACTCAACGACCGCATAGACGCACTACGCAGAAACCTGTTTATCACACTCGACAAGTCTATTACAACAGCCAAATTACACGTATCGGAAATACAGTCAAGCAACACAGAAAGCCAGCACAGGCTGAGCCAGATACCTCGCCAGGAACGCGAGTACATAGATATAGCGCGTCAGCAGGAAATAAAGCAATCGCTATACGTGTTCATGCTTCGCGAGCAGGAACAAGCCAATATGCGTATTGCAAACGCCTTGCCCAAAGGCCAGATAATTGACCGCGCTTTTGCAAAAACACGTCCCAGCGGAATGGGAAAAGCGTCTATAATATTGGCATTCATGTTTATTGGACTATGTTTCGTGCCTGTACTGCTATACGTGCGCGATTTGCTGCGCAACCACGTAAACTCGGCCGATGAACTTAAAAAACTGACCCAGCTGCCGGTAATAGGGCAAATACCCATTTTCAAAGATGACAACTATAACCTCCGTACCGAGGAATTTGTTTCAGTGGCAACATCATTGCTGTTCACCGGCAAGGACAACCGGATATTTGCAGTAACAGCACCTGAACAAGGACACGGGGGAACCTACACCGCTACTAACATTGCAAATGCCTTTGCCGCAATGGGGCACTCGGTAGTCCTACTCGACCTCAACTTCCGACACTCGTCACTATCCGACACAATATCGGCAACCTCGTCACGTCCTGGCCCGGCAAAATATCTGGCCGGACAGCTTGAAGACATCTGTGCAGCCGTAACACACAACAAATCAAACACAGGCTACGATATAATTGTAGCAGAAAACAATGTACCCAACCCGGCCCTGCTGCTTGCATCACAAAACCTTAAAAAGCTTATAGAACAGCTTAAAGCACAGTATAAATATATTGTAATAGATGCCCCGTCGGCCAACTTCCTGTCCGACATCCTGTCCATAGCCACCATATCAGACTCCAACCTGCTGGTTATACGCGCCGGCATAACAACCCTGTCACAAATAAGGAAGCTAAACAACCTTGTGCGCGACAACTCAATTGAAAACGCGGAAATGATAGTTGACGGAGTAAAGCCTCCGAAGAAATTTTTAGGAATCTCTTTCTGATTTTACAAAACATCTTTCCGGCCCAATATATACCCACAACTGAATTCACAGTAAATGTCACTTAATATATTCGTTGTATTCACGCTCATAATGCTATGGCAATACTATAGAAGCGGTTTTGAAAAAACCAGCTGCATCAATGCCATATTTGCAGGAATGTGGGTATTATTTTCAATTGAATACTTTGTAACCAACGACTATATAGTATATCACACCGGATTCTACGACGAGTCAATCCAAACCATATGGGAGCCGCTATACCGGCTTCTGCTGCGCCTGTTTGCACCATTAGGGTTCACCGTTTTCAACTCTGCCGTAGCAGCATTTGAAATGTTCACACTATGCTTCATGTTCAAGCGCTTCTGCCCCAAACACTACATGTGGGTAGGTATATTGTTTTTTATACTTGACGTATCGAACATGATGAGCTATATGTGCTTCAAGCGCCAGTTTCTTGCACAGATGGTTGCCATATGGACGTTATATTTCATGATAGACTCCCAAAACCGCTTCCGCTACGCATGGGCAGCGTTTGCATTCGTATGTGCGGTAAATATACACACGTCGGCATATGCCGCACTTGCATACTTTATTTTACCACTATTCAGGCTGCGTATAGGCAAAATAGGCATGTCGGTTGTAGGACTGCTGTTTATAGGCAGCCTCTCGTTTCAGCTAGCCGGATACTCCGAACTGCTTGATACGGCCCTTACACTGGTACAAGGAAAGGACTCCGACCGTTACGGAAGCTACATAACCGACATTGAAGACGAAGAAACCGAAGATTTTGCAGCCGGCAAGGCCGAGATAGCCTTTAATATGTTCTACTTGTTGTTGCTGCTATATTATAACCGCAGTATCAGCCGCACGTACTTCTGGTTGTTCTTATTGTCAATATTCAGTATACTGCTGCGCATAATGCTTGTCGGCGACTTGTACCGGCTGTCGTTCTACTTCTCTATAGTGAATTTTTTCACTATACCGATATTGCTTGTGCAACTCGGACAACAGCCGTCGTCGCTTTTGCGCCGCGCCGTATACCTGATATTTCTGACAAGCATGATTGTAATTCCTGCAAAAAGTTATTACAATGCAATGTCAGGCAGCAAAGTATCATACATAACTGCAAGATTCAAGAAATATAACACTATTTTCGACGAAGCGCCCGACCTGACAGAATTCCAGTTCGACGGGACTCGTGAAATAAACTAGCCATCAATCATGAAAGCCCGTGTCATAGCAATGTATCTTCCACAGTTCCACCCCATTCCCGAGAACGACAAATATTGGGGTGCCGGATTCACCGAATGGAACAACGTAGTGAAAGCACGACCATTATTTCCCGGACATTATCAGCCAAAACTTCCTGCCGACCTCGGATTTTACGACCTGCGGCTGCCCGAAGTGCGAAAAGCCCAGGCCGACATGGCACGTCAGGCCGGTGTCGAGGGATTCATGTACTGGCACTACTGGTTTGGCAACGGTAAAAAGGTTCTGGAACGGCCGTTCGAAGAAGTTCTCGCATGCGGCGAACCCGACTTCCCTTTCTGTCTGGGATGGGCCAACCATTCCTGGACCAACAAAACCTGGACCAAAGGCAAAGCATATAGAAAAGATGCCATGATATTCTGTCAGGAATACCCTGGAACCGACGACCATATTGCACACTTCAACTATTGCCTGCCGGCATTCCGCGACAAACGCTATATAACCGTCGACGGAAAACCTCTGTTTTATGTCTGGGTTCCGGACGACTTTCCCGATGTACCCGGATTTATTGGACTGTGGCAAAAACTGGCACGCGAAGCCGGCCTGAAAGGCATTCACTTCGTGGCAACACGGCATGCAAGGTCGCCACATAAAATCGACGACCTTCTGGCCATGGGCTACGACAGCGTAAATAACTGCAACTACAATATGTGGCTTGCCGAATGCAAAACAAGGCGATCAACGGCTGTAAAGCGCGCCATGTCGCTGCTGTCTGAAAAACTAAACCTGCCTCTGCAATGCTTCAGCTACAAAAGCATTATAAAATGGCTCACCACTGACGACGACTGCAGAGACAACGTTTATCCTACAATACTTCCTGGCTACGACCGTTCACCGCGCTCGGGCAAAAAAGCCCAGATATATCACAACAACACCCCCAGGCTTTTCGGCCGGCATGTAAGCGACGTACTTGAACATATAAAAAACAAGCCCGACGAACATAAAATAGTATTTCTTAAATCATGGAACGAATGGGGCGAAGGAAACTACATAGAACCCGACCAGAAGTACGGCGATGCATTTCTGCGCGAACTGGAACGACAACTTAAATAGCCGTCAATGAATATACTGTTACTAAATCTTATTGTTAACACCCCTGACAATGGATTAATACCATGCAGAGAAACAAATCACGACAGCATGATATACAACATGGCGCGCGGATTTGTTTCCAACGGACATACAGTAACCATTATAGCATCAGAAGAATACCGGCCGCACCAACCGGAAAACAACAGTTTCGACGTGATTTATCTGCCATCGAGACTGCCGTTTATATTTAAACCTGCATTGTTGCCGTTTCCAGGCGGACTATACAGGCACTTAAAGAAAAACAAAGACAAATACGACCTTGTAATATCGTCGGAAACATTCTCAATAGCCTCGCTGATAGCCACAATTGCCCTTCCCGGCAAAGTCATGATATGGCAGGAACTTCCCACACACCAGCGCCTGTTGTTCAAGCTCCCGTCCAAAATATGGCATAACCTGGCAGGACGCGTTATAATGAGGAATACACCTGTTGTAGGACGCTCCCTGCCGGCACGAAACTTTATCAGGCAATACTTGAAACACGTGTCCGACAAGATAGTAGACCACGGAGCTAATTCCGAAATTTTCAGCCCAAACCCTGAAAACACGCATCAGAAACGGTTCATTGTAATTTCCCAACTTATAAAGCGCAAAAGAATCGACTACATAATCAGCCAGTTTGCAAAATTTGCAGCCATGCCTGAATATTCAGACTATACACTCGACATAGTTGGTAAAGGGCCTCAAAAAGAAGAACTCCAGAAACTTATTCTGAGTCTTGGAATGACAGAAAAAATAAACCTACGCGGTTTTCTGACCCACAAAGAACTCACACCTCTGTCAGCATCGTCTACCGGGCTACTGGTGTATACCGACCAGGATTTAAACATGGTAACCATACCGGAATCAATAGTAAACGGCACGCCGGTACTCACAAACACGGTGCCATGCACCGCATCTTTTATAGACAGCAACCATCTGGGCATAGTAAAGGACAACTGGGGTCCGGACGAACTGGCACAAATGGCCGAAAATTACTCTGCGCTGCACATCAACTGCCTTAACATACGGCATATGCTCACCGAAAAAGGCTGCGCCGCACGCCTGGTTGAAATATGGACAACAGAATTTGCCAAATAACCGGCATGCAAATACCTCCCCCCCACAATACGCCAAACTAATTTTAACATACAAGTACAATATTTCGGCACATATACCATGGTAAATTTGCAATGTATTAAAACAACGCAAATTTATCTATACTATGTTTAATTCACGCACCGTACGCGACCGTCATTTAAAACAGGCATGCATTGAGGCAGCAGCCAACCTACAGAGCACAAGCTCGTTCCACAACAGCACTCGCAAAGAAAAGCAACAGGTCCTCAACGCTATTGCCCACAAGGTTGCAGCAATGCAGGCACCACAGTACTACGTTGACCAACTGTATGCCTACAATGTACTTTCAGCCCATTTTGCCGGCGGACACCCGTTGCCGGCAAGAGGGCTTGCCCATAAAAAATGGCAGGAAATAGCCACTCACGTTCGAAACCGCCGGAAACTAAAACCAAAGGAATCCCTAATCGATTCCATAGCCAACGTACTGTCCAGTCAAAAAGCTTCTAATTTCTTCCTCACCACAACCAGCATACGTAGGTTTCTTAATTCTATAGCCATTTAAAACAAGCCATGAACACCACAATACAAATATCACACCGGCAGATAGCCCGTCAGATACATGCCTCCGTGGCATTGCAGACATTGATGCACCCCGATATCAAGGTTCCACCCATACTCACATCTGACAATACGGCCCTTAATTCCTCAATAACGGCCTCCGTTCTTAAGGCAGCAGCATTGCTAGGCAAGAACATGATAAAAATACATCAAGAAGAATCAGAATCTATAATAAC
>SSTG01000135.1 GCA_004801635.1 Muribaculum caecicola
GTCATACCCGTTTGTAACTTCAAGCAACACCATATGCGCCGGTGCATGCACCGGCCTAGGTGTAGCCCCTGGCCGCATAGGAGAAGTTTTCGGCATATTCAAGGCATACTGCACCCGCGTAGGTGCCGGACCATTCCCAACAGAACTGTTTGATGGAACAGGCAAACGTATCCGCGACCTGGGCCATGAATACGGAGCCGTTACCGGACGCGAACGCCGATGCGGATGGATAGACCTTGTTGCGCTTAAATATGCAATAATGCTAAACGGTGTAACACAGCTGATAATGATGAAGTCGGACGTGCTCGACGGCTTTGACCAGATACGTGCATGCACTGCCTACGAGATAAACGGTGAAACAGTAACCGAATTCCCATACTCGGTGGACGGAATCGACATAAAACCCGTATATGCCACCCTGCCCGGCTGGAAAACCGACATGACACAGTTCCGTAGCGAAGAACAGTTCCCAAAAGAATTCTCCGACTACATAAAATTCCTGGAAAAAGAACTTGGCACACCAATAACCATAGTGTCGATAGGTCCCGACCGCGAGCAGACAATTATCCGCAACCGATAGAATACACCGTGTGCGCCAAACACACTCAATAATTTAGGAGCTAACCAAAACCATCCATACCATGGCAAAAGTAAAACCATTCAGGGGTGTACGCCCTCCACGCGAGCTGGTCACAGAAGTGGCATCGCGTCCCTACGACGTACTGAACTCGGCCGAGGCCCGTGCCGAAGCCGAAGGAAACGAAAAGTCGCTATACCACATAATAAAGCCGGAAATTGATTTCGGCCCGGAAGTGGACGAACACGACCCCTGCGTTTATGACAAGGCCGTGGCAAACTTCAACGCATTCCAGCAAAACGGATGGCTGAAACAAGACGCTTCCGACCACTATTACGTGTATGCCCAAACAATGAACGGACGCACACAATACGGATTTGTAATTGCCGCCAACGTCGACGACTATATGAGCGGTGTGATAAAAAAACACGAACTCACACGCCGCGACAAAGAAGAAGACCGCATGAAGCACGTTCGCTGCAACAATGCCAACATCGAACCCGTATTTTTTGCTTTTCCAGACAATGAAGGACTACAGGAAATACTTGACCGCGTAACAGCCACGCCTGCCGAATACGACTTTGTAGCACCCGACGGTTTCGGGCACCACTTCTGGCTGATAAGCGACAAAGAAACAATAGACCGCGTTACTGAACTGTTTGACGCTATACCGGCACTATACATTGCCGACGGTCACCACCGTACAGCGGCAGCAGCCCTTGTAGGAGCAGAGAAAGCGCGTCAGAACCCAGACCACCGTGGCGACGAAGAATACAATTATTTTCTGGCCGTGGCTTTTCCGGCATCGCACCTCAATATAATTGACTACAACCGCGTGGTACGCGACCTCAACGGCCTTTCGCCACAGCAACTGCTGTCGAAAATTGCCGAAAACTTCACAATAACCGATATGGGTGCCGACGAATACCGCCCGGCAGCACTCCACAACTTTTCGCTATATCTTGACGGACGCTGGTACTCGCTAACACCATTGGAAGGACGCTACGACGACACCGACCCTATAGGCTCGCTAGATGTAACAATATCGTCTGACCTTATTCTCCGCGACATACTGGGCATTACCGACCTCCGCTCTGACAAACGAATAGACTTTGTTGGCGGCATACGCGGACTGGGAGAACTCAAACAACGCGTCGATTCAGGCGAAATGGCCGTTGCACTGGCCCTTTACCCTGTGTCAATGCAACAACTGATGCGAATTGCCGACACCGGCAACATAATGCCGCCAAAAACCACATGGTTCGAGCCCAAACTACGCTCCGGACTGGTTATACACAAACTCGACTAAACAGGCATACACAACGTGGATTACGAAATAAAGCATACAGGGAAAATAACAGGCATAACCAGACATACGGCAACCGTAAGGCTTACGGACAACAACGCGTCGGATTGCGCCGGATGCGCCGTACGGTCTCTGTGCCATCCCGGTAATAAAACCGGAACCGAAATAACGGTAAGCACAGACGGATTCAAACAGCCATTAAGCCTTGGAATGCTTGTTGAGATAGGGATTCCCGCATCAGGGCGCTACCGCGCCCTGATAACGGCCTTGGGATTGCCATGCCTTCTGCTAGTAGCAGCCGCCACCGGCCTGCCTGCAGCAGGAATAGGGCAGGAAACAGCAGCTATATGCGCAATCGGTATCACAGCCGCCTATTACACCATACTTTATTTGTTCAGAAAACACGTACAGGCCCGATACCGGTGGCGGATAATAAGTGAGGCTAGCTAAATCCATAGTAACCATATATCGCATAAACAACCAAACTATAAACCAACAATTATCACAAACCATTCAATTCAATGCCTATTTTAACAGCAATTATCGTATTAGGCGGCATAGGTATACTCGGGGCCGTAATCCTTTATGCTGTGTCGAAGCGGTTCTTTGTAAAAGAAGACCCACGCATCGAACTCATTGAACAGCTCCTGCCTGGTGCCAATTGCGGAAGCTGCGGCCGTTCAGGCTGTCACGACTTTGCCTGCGCCTGTGCAAAAGCATCGTCACTCGACTCACTGGTATGCCCTGGTGCCGGCAACGAAGCCATGGCCAAGATTGCCGATATAGTCGGCCTCAGCCCGGTAGAGTCCGCCCCTATGGTAGCCGTGCTGCGCTGCAACGGCACTTGTCATAACCGTCCGGTAACGGCACGGTTCGACGGCCCGTCATCATGCGCCATATAATAGAACTCCGAGCCAAAGGGCCACGCGGAATGCGCGTATGGGTTGCCTGTGCAAACCGCGACAAAGGCGCTATGGCAATGAAAGTATGCAAAGCCGCATGTATAGGGTGCGGAAAGTGCAAGAAAGCATGTCCGCATGATGCCATAACGGTTGAAAACAACCTGGCCTACATTGACTTCAACAAATGCAAACTATGCCGTAAATGCGTTTTGGAATGCCCGACACACGCCATAACAGATGCCGGATTCGCCATGACCGCCCAGGCAATGGCAGCCTTGGCAGCCGAAAAAAAGCGCCAGGCAGAAGCAAAAAAAGCTGAAACACAGAAACAACAGGGAGAAAACGATTCTAACAAATAAGCCATTATTCAAAAAATGAATCTACATACATTCAAAAAAGGCGGTATTCATCCGCCTGAGTTCAAGATAACGGCAAGGCGCGAAATTAAGGAAGTGGCGCTTCCGCGCGAAGTCGTTATCACACTGGCACAACACATAGGCGCGCCGGCCGTATGCGCAATGGCTAAAGGCGACCGTGTCTGCCGCGGACAGGAAGTGGCACAAGCCGGCGGATTTGTATCCGCTCCGGTACATTCGCCGATAACCGGCACCATCACAGCCATAGGACAAAGCCGGAATGCCTACGGGCAACTAGTTGCCACGGTAACCATAGCGGCCGACGATGCCGACCACGATGCCGACCTGAAAGCAATAGCCGGAGCAACGCCTGTTCGCACGCCCGAACAGGCCATGGCAATGGAGCCCAAAGAAATAACCTACATTGTAGCACAAGCCGGAATAGTCGGATTGGGCGGTGCCACATTCCCTACAAAAGTAAAACTGTCACCACCTCCGGGCTCAAAGGCCGATATAGTAATTATCAATGCCGTCGAATGTGAGCCGTTCCTTACAAACGACCACGCCCTGATGCTGGCCCACCCCGACGAAATATTGGAAGGCGTAAAACTTCTTATGCACGCAGCCGGCGTGGAGCGTGCCGTCATAGGCATAGAGGCAAACAAGCCTGATGCAATAGCATTGCTAGGCGAAAAGGCGAAAAATTTCAGCGGAATAGAAGTTATGCCGTTGAAAGTTAAATATCCCCAGGGGGGCGAAAAGCAGCTGATCAAAGCCGTTACCGGACGCGAAGTCCCATCCGGCGCACTGCCCATAGCCACAGGAGCCATTGTTCAGAACGTTGCCACGGCATATGCCGTATACGAAGCCGTAATATGGGGAAAACCGCTTATGGAACGCATAATAACCGTAACAGGCCCCTCGCTTTCAAATCCGGGAAACTACCTTGTTCCGATAGGATACCCGTTGGCCAAACTGGTAGAATTAGCAGGAGGCGTGCCGGCCGATACCGGCAAGATACTGCTGGGAGGCCCCATGATGGGACGTGCGATAACAAACATCGACACCCCTACAATCAAAGGCATCTCGGGAGTCCTTATGCTGCCGCAGTCAATGTCGGAACGCGCACAGGCCGAACCGTGCATACGCTGCGCAGCATGCGTAGGAGTGTGCCCCATGGGCCTGCAGCCATACCTAATCAGCACCCATTCGCGCCTTGGCAACTGGGATGATGCCGAAAAACTAGGTGTAATGAACTGCATTGAATGCGGATGCTGCAGCTACACATGCCCGTCCTCACGGCCTATACTCGACTACATACGTCTGGGAAAAATGACCGTAGGCGGAATAATACGCGCACGTCAACAAAAACAATCTTAATTCGACAAAAACTAACGCAATATGAATCAACTACTAACAGTTGCCGCCTCACCCCACCTGCACACACGACGCACCGTGTCGACATGCATGTGGAACGTGATAATAGCCCTGCTTCCGGCCCTTGCAGCCTCGCTATGGTTTTTCGGAGTAGGCGCGGCAATAGTAATAACAACAGCCATTGCCGGTTGTATAGCAACAGAATATGCCGTTGACAGGTGGCTGCTCAAACGGCAGTCGTCCATACTTAACGGCAGCGCCGTCCTCACCGGTCTGCTTTTGGCATTCAACCTCCCGTCAAACCTTCCGGTATGGCTGGTACTTATAGGCTCCGTGGTTGCCGTAGGCATCGGTAAAATGGCTTTTGGCGGACTTGGATGCAACATATGGAACCCGGCACTGGTAGGACGCGTGTTCCTGTTAATTTCATTTCCGGTGCAAATGACCACGTGGCCTGTGCCACTGGCTAACCGCTGGGCATATACAGACGCAACTACCGGGGCCACTACACTACAGCTTCTCAAACTTGGCGATGCCACCACAGGTGCTACACCGGGAGAAGTCGCCAGACAGATAGACTTATGGGACAACGCAATAGGCGCAATGGGAGGCTCGCTAGGCGAGGTAAGCGCAATAGCCCTATGCCTGGGCCTGGCATACCTGCTTCTGACACGCACCATAACATGGCACATCCCGGTAGCGGTAGTTGGATCGTTCGCACTGTTCACATGGGCTATAGGCGGCAACGTGGCAATAGAAATATTGTCAGGAGGGTTGCTTTTAGGCGCTTTTTTCATGGCAACCGATTATGTAACCTCGCCAATGTCACATAAAGGCATGTTACTGTTTGGAGCCATGATAGGTATAATAACCGTGATAATACGCCAGTGGGGAGCTTATCCCGAAGGCATGTCGTTTGCCATACTGCTTATGAATAGTTTTGTACCCCTTATAGACAGGTATATAAAACCGACCCCGTTCGGAGAAAGGAGGAATAAAAAATGAAAAAGCTTACTTCCACCCTTCCAAACATGGTAATGTCGCTTGGCATAATAACCATAGCTGCTGCCGCATTGCTGGCATGGACCCATTCCGTAACAGAAGCGCCCATAGCCGCAGCTGCAAAACAAAAACAAATAGACGCAATAAAAAGTGTGGCACCGAAATTTAACAACGACCCATTGTCACAAGCATGGACATATACCCCAGACGGTTCCGACAGCCCTTTCACAGTATTTCCTGCATATGAAGACGGCACCTTGACAGGAGCCGCCGTTGAAGGATACACACTTAACGGCTTTTCCGGCGAAATACGCGTTATGTACGGGTTTGCTGCCGACGGAACTATAACAGGCTACGAGGTGTTGTCGCACGCCGAAACACCAGGCCTGGGTGCAAAGATGAACGAATGGTTCCGGTCAGATATTGGAAACCGCTCCGTTATAGGACGCAACCCAGCCAATACGGAAATGCGCGTAACCAAGGATGCCGGCGGAACAATAGATGCCATTACTGCAGCCACAATTTCATCGCGTGCATTTCTGGATGCATTGCGCGAAAGCTACAAAGCCTTTGTGGCATATAACGGACATAAAACCACTAATACACTTGCCGACAATGAATAAGCTTCGTATAATATATAACGGACTGGTGGTAGAGAACCCATCGTTCGTATTGTTGCTGGGCATGT
>SSTG01000136.1 GCA_004801635.1 Muribaculum caecicola
GCCTGATGCTGTAATTGCTGTTTTGACCGGTTCGTAAAGATCGCCGGTTAATGACTGCCACATATATTCCAGTGTCCATCCTGCCACTACCATGTAGAAAGAGAGTATTATATATGATGCCGATATGGCTATGAGCCCTATGAGCCACCAGTTTCCTCGAGGCTTTAGCTTGCTGAAGGCGTCTGCTGCGTTTGCGCGTGTACCGCGTCCGAGAGAAAACTCGCCTATCATTACCGGTATGCCTAATAGAAATACGCATACTATGTATAGTAGTAGGAATGCCGCACCTCCGTTTTCTTGTGCCTCGGCAGGAAATCTCCATACATTGCCCAGCCCTACAGCCGAGCCTACAGTTGCGGCAATCAGGCCTATTTTACTTCCAAACTGATTTTTTGAAGACATGCTATAGAATATTCAATATTATGCAAATTTCGTGAAAAAGTTTGGATTATGTGGCGAAAATGATATTAAATATGTGTATTTTTGCGCGAAATTTGTGTTTAACTGTTTAATTTTAAATGTCAGAGGTCTTTTGGATTATGCGTAAATTGCTTTCTATGCCCGGATATACTTTGTCGGCTATGGTGCTTATTATAATATTGTATCTGACGTTGCATCCGAAACCGCTGCCTGACATTGGTTCAGGATTGTTTGAGGGTGCAGACAAAGTGGTGCATATGCTTATGTTTTTAGGTATGGCCGGTATTTTAGGCCTTGACTATCTGCGTTCGCCTGCAGGTAGATACAAACCTGAGCCTCCAAGGTTTATTGTGCTATTGGCCGTTGTTATATCGTCGGCAATTGGTGCGTTGGTGGAGGTGGCGCAGGGGGCTATAAATATGGGACGCGGCGAGGATTTTTATGATTTCCTCGCCGACGTTGCCGGTGCGATTATTGCAGGATTAATTATGATGCTTACTTGGAAACGGGTGTATTGCTGGTGGTGGAATCGGGAGCAATAGCTGTGGTTGCCGGTTTATGGTGTATGTTGCTTGCCATTACGCTGTCTACTACGGAACGGAGTTCTTTTCCGGCAATGTTTCTTGCAACAACAACACCTTGTGGGTCAAACAGGATTAGGTGGGGTATTCCCATTATTCCGTATATGTTGGTTGGTATTTCTTTTGCGTCAAGAATTTGAGGCCATGGCAATTCCAGCTGGGCAACAGCTTTTTCAGTGTCGGATTTTTTATCCCATACGGCAACACCAATAACGTCAAGTCCTTTTTTATTGTAGTCGGCATAAATGGTTTTTATATTTTTCATCTCCCTGCGGCATGGCCCACACCAGCTTGCCCAAAAATCTACTAATGTGTAGCGCCCTTTGCCTACAAAGTCGCTTAGTTTTGTTGCGGTGTCGCCCTCGCCAATGGTGAAATCTACAAATTTTTTGCCTATGCCTGTATCAGATGCCGCTTTTTTTGCTTCAGACATACGCTTTACATTTTCAAAATTTTTGTAATACGGGTATTTTGTCAGCAAGGAGTCGAATTGTTCTGCGTCCATGTAGTAGCAGTAGTCGGACAGTTGTGAGAACCCTATAATGTTTTGTGCTGCTATTATGCTGTCCATTAGTGAATTGATTCTGTTTTTGGCCAAGTTGCGCATATTTTGGCTTATTGAGTCGTTGTCGACAGTTTCATATAGTGGTGACAGCTGTTTTTCGAAGTCCTGCAATTGGTTGTTTAACTCTGAGCCGGATATGTTTCCTTGTTCGTCAAGAGTCAGTGTGCCTGGTTCTATTATGAACACGCCGCGGCGCTGGTCGCCAACAAACAAACGTGCTATTGCAGGTTCCTTTATATTTGTTTTAATGTGGATAAGGGTGTCTGCTTCTATTATAGACGAGTCGACTTTTTCTTTTGTGTCATAATTGACAAGGTATGCTGTTTTTCCGATGTCGTCAGCTTTTGCCGCTGCAGTGAAATCAAGATTTGTCTGCTCGTTTTTCTGAGTACAGCCAGTTACAGCTATGGAACATGCTATGGTTGCTGCAATTGCAAATATTGTTCTCATTATTTTTGTGATGTTTTGGTTATTGTAGTTTATGGGTGCGTGCCATTTCTATTAGCAGTTTGTCAGGGACAATGAATATTTCGAGCCGTCGGTTTGTGGCACGGTTATTTTGCGAATCATTGGGGAGGAGTGGGTCGGATGCTCCGAGTGCATAGGGTATCAGCTGGCCTTCATTGTCGGTGTGACTGGCCATAAGGTTGTAAATTTCGTTTATTCTGGCTTCGCTTAAATAGTCGGTATATTGTTCGGAACCGGTGTTGTCGGTATGCAGTGCCATAACAATCTTATAGTAACCCGGCAGGTTTAATAAGTTGTAGTAAGGACGCAATAATTCGTAGGCTTCTTTGCGTGGAATGGTGTCGTTAGGAGCAAAAAGTCCGTCGGTTCCTATTGTGGCCACAATGACTTCGCCGTTTCGTAGTGTTTCTATTTTTTCTAACTTTCTTTGGGCTAATTTTTTTGCAGTTGAGTTCATGTGCCGGGTAACTGCTTCATGCAGTTTTTGTGGGACAGCCGGCACAAGCAGGTTTTCGTCAAGAGAGTAATCGAGAGGGTCGGTTTCCGGTATATTTTGTTTTTTTTTGTTGCTTTTCTGATTGTCGTTGCTTTTTATATTTTCTGTTTTTGGTTTGTTGGAGCCGGTTAGCCGTTCCCAAAAATTTTGTGCATAGCAATATGTTTGCCCATAGAAGCATGAAAATATGGCAAATAACCAGGCAAAGAGTAATATTTTTTTTCGTTTTGCCATGCGGATGTTATTCTAGTCCGATTGATTTTTCGTATTCCAGTTCGCCTTCGACAATATAGCGGACATGGTCTTTGTCTACAACGGCAAGTTTGTCTTTTGACAACATTTTGTTTACATAATCCATTAGTGGTTGTATTTCTGTGCCGTTAATATTGTCGGAATCATTCGAAGTTGATATTTCGAGCAGGCCGTTATCTTCGTAATAATCCCATATCATGTCTATTATATTCAGAATTTCGTCATCGTCGTAACGGTTGCTTATGTCGTCAGGCATATACCTACGTATAAATTTGATTGCGTCGTTTTCGTCGAACTGCATGTCAATGTTGTCTGTCATATTTGTATTGTATACTTGAATAATCATGCTAATTTACTTAAATATCGGCCAAAAACAAAAATCAGGGCTTTTTTTTAGCTATTATTAGTAAATAGTGTAAGTTGCCAGTTGAGAGTAGGTACGCAAACTTTTAAGAAATGTGACATTGATATGCGATATTTTTGTTAAATTCCGTATTTTTGTCAACTTATTAATACCGTTATTTTGTATATGGAAAAATGGAAGGTGCTTGATTCGGTATATCTGGTTCAACGTCCGTGGCTGACGGCCAGGCGTGACACTGTGGAATTGCCTAACGGGGTTGTTAATGACGAATACTATGTGCTGGAGTATCCGACGTGGGTAAACGTTATTGCTATTACAGAGGGTGGGGAGTTTGTGATGGTTGAGCAGTATCGTCACGGGCTTGGCGGTATATTTACCGAACTGGTGGCCGGGGTGGCTGAAAAAGGCGAGTCGCCGCTGGATGCGGCCAGGCGCGAGTTGCTTGAAGAAACCGGGTATGGCGGTGGCGAATGGGAGTTAAACACTGTTGTGTCGGCAAATCCAGGAAGCCAGAATAATTTGTCTTATTCTTTTATTGCCCGTGGTGTCAGGCCGGTTACGGTTCAGCACCTTGATGAGACTGAAGATGTGCTTGTGCGCCTTGTTGCTGAAAAGGATGTTTTTCAGATGCTTGTTAACGACGAAGTGAAACAGTCGCTTATGGCGGCTCCGTTATGGAAATATTTTTGTTTGAAGAACAAGGCTTCTAATATTGTGGATTAAGGGCTGCTTATTGGTGTATCTGGCGAATGTCGTAAGGCGTGGCCTGATAAACAAAGTAGTTGAGCCAGTTGCTAAACAGCAGGTTGGCATGCCCTCTCCAACGCACGATGGGTCCGGCTTCTGGATTGTTGTTTTTGTAATAATTTTCAGGTATTGCCGGGTTCAGGCCTTTGTCAATGTCGCGCCTGTATTCTTGGTCTAGTGTCAGTGGCGAGTATTCCGAGTGGCCGGTTATAAAAAATTCCCTGCCGTTGCGAGCCATAACCATGTATATGCCGCTTTCGGCGGATTCGGACAATATTGTAAGGCCCGGTGTACGTTCAACTTCTTTTTTGTTTATTTGGCAATTACGGCTGTGGGGCACGTAGAATTCGTCGTCGAATCCACGGAATATGGGGTTGTCGGGGGCTGATACACGGTGCCGGTATACTCCGGATATTTTTTTGTCTGTTATGTGTTTTCGAACTCCGTAATGATGATATAGCCCGGCAAATGCCGCCCAGCAGATATACAGGGTTGATGTTACATGTGTACGGACCCAGTTGAATATTTCGCAAAGTTCCGGCCAATAATCTACCATTTCGAAATCTACCATTTCGACAGGTGCTCCCGTTATTATGAAGCCGTCGTAATTTTGCTCTTTTATGTCGGCGAAAGTTTTATAGAAGGTTTCAATGTGTTCTCGCGGTGTGTTGCGCGACACGTGCATGGAGGTGTCTATTAAATCGAGTTGAACTTGTAGCGGAGTGTTTGAAATGAGCCGTAGCAAGTCTGTCTCGGTCATTATTTTTAGAGGCATCAGGTTTAATATGCCTATACGTAGTGGTCTTATATCCTGCGATGAGGCTCTTTGCTCGTCGATAACGAAAATATTTTCTTTTTTCAGCAACTCTACGGCCGGAAGTGATACGGGTACGTTGACAGGCATGTTCTCTGTTAATTATATTGTTGAGCGTAGATTGTTTATATAGACAATTTTTTCGTTTCGGTGTAAATTGACATTTTCAGCGGTATGGGCATCGCTGTTTACGGCAATAACAGCGTTGTTTCGCAATAATTCTACAACAGCGGAGTGGGATGGGCGCATGGCTTTTGTGTTGTATTCAACAAAGATTCCTGATTTTGTCACCGTGTTGACAAGATGGTTTGACAGGGCTTTGTACCAGTCTTCGTTTTCTATTCCAGGGCAAAAAGCCGATGCGTTATTTCCTATTTTGTCAAGGTGCCCTATGATGTCGAATCCACCGGTCTGTACCATTTTAACCGATTGTTCAAAATATTTTTCCACAACGCCCTTGATATCGTTATGGAAATATGTTCTTAATTTGTTTATGAATGATTCTGGTTTTCCATCTATGTCAACCCATGTTCCGTCGGGGGCCTGTATGAAGTGTACTGAGCTTATAATGTAGTCGAGGTTGAGGTTCTTGAAATAGTCGATATGCGCACCCCATTCATTTCCAAGGTAATCTACTTCCATTGATGCATAAATATTGATTATGCTGCCGTACTCTTGGCGTAACCGGTTTATTTCTTCCATATATTCCGGTACGGACTTCATCGACATGTTGCAACTTGATTCGATAGGAACCGGAGAATGAGGCGAGAACCCCCAATGCTTGAAGCCTGCGTTGATTGCAGCTTCAACAATTTGGCGCATTGAAGCTTTTCCGTCGCAAAATTGTGTATGACTGTGAAAGTTGTATTTCGGGGTGCTGGATATTATTTTATAAATGTCTATTGTTGGCATGATTGGGTTTGTCAGTATGCTATTTTTCGGCCATGACAACCGCGTTTGAGAGGCGTTTTATTTCTAATCGGTCTTTTTCTATGCTTAGCTCCAGGTCGAGTATGTCGGATGTCAGACGCGTATCGCCGCCGGCATATTTTTTCCTTAGTACTGCAAGCCTGCGTTTGTCGGTATTTAGCTTGGTTACCGCGTCGAGATAGTTTTCCATCAGGTTTCGGGCCTGATTGTTGCTGAAATCGTCCCAGTAGCGATAGATTTTTCCTCCTGGCATTGCAAAATAAAAATCGGCATTTTTTGTTTTGGCAACCTGGCTGGTTTCTTCTATCTGTTCAAGCAGCGAAGTGTAGTCGGCTCCCGGTGCCCAGGTGTCGCGATAGTTGTCAATTCTGGCTTTGGATGCCAGGTCGGGGGCATCAGACGGATAGTTCACCCTTAGCTCTGAAGGAATGAATTTGTATATAGTAATGCTGTCTTCAATCTGGTTGCGGTCGGTGGCCCACCATCCTATGCCGTTAATTTCGTCAATGGCCAGCATGTAATCGTCGTATGGAGAGTTAAACGGCATGCCTATATTT
>SSTG01000137.1 GCA_004801635.1 Muribaculum caecicola
AGTAGGCGCCCGAATTGGCGGCATTCCTGAACTTATTTCCCCGGCCGACGGGCTGCTTTTCGAAAGCGGGAACACCAACAGCCTTAAACAGGCACTGTTAACAGCCACACAGACATCATGGGACAGAAACGGCATAGCCCAAAGAGCCTCGCTCCGCTTTAATCCCGACACACATTATCGGCAACTTGTTAAAATATATGGGGAACATTCCACGTTAACATAACGTATAACCGAACTAAAATAGAATGGCAATAAAACTACCCACCGACGCTTCAATCATACTTACATACCGCTGCCCTATGCGCTGCCAGATGTGCAACATATGGCAAAACCCTACCGACCGCAACGAGGAACTGACGGCGGCAGACCTGCGCTCGCTGCCGAAACTTAAATTTATCAACCTTACCGGAGGCGAGCCGTTCATTCGCGAGGACCTGCCCGAGATAGTGGAGGAATGCTTCCGGCACACGCCGCGCATTGTAATATCCACATCCGGCTGGTATGAAGACCGCGTAATAGAACTAGCAAGCAGGTTTCCCAAAATAGGCATACGCATATCAATAGAGGGGTTGAGCGAGAAAAACGACGAACTACGCGGACGGCAGGGAGGCTTCGACAAAGGACTTCGCACATTGCTAACCCTACGGCAAATGGGGCTTAAAGACATAGGCTTCGGCTGTACGGTGTCGAACCACAATTCACATGACATGCTTGCATTGTACAAACTGTCGCGCTCGCTAGGCATGGAATTCGCCACTGCCGCCTTTCACAACTCCTACTACTTCCATAAAAACGACAACACAATCACCAACCGCGACATTGTGTGTGCCGATTTTGAACAGCTAATAAAATGGCAGTTAGAGGAAGGACACCCGAAATCGTGGTTCCGTGCATTTTTCAACATGGGACTGATAAACTACATAGAAGGCGGCCGGCGCATGCTACCTTGCGAGGCCGGTACAACCAACTTTTTCATAGATCCATGGGGCGAGGTATATCCGTGTAACGGGCTTGAAGAAAAATACTGGAAAGAATCGATGGGCAACATACACAATACCGACTTCCTGACAATATGGAACAGCGAACAGGCGGAAGCCGTCAGGCAAAAAGTGCGTACGTGCCCTAAAAACTGCTGGATGGTAGGCACCGCCTCGCCGGTAATGCACAAATACATAAAGCACCCGTTGCGCTGGTCAATTGCCAACAAACTGCGCGTAATCAGGGGCGTTGCCCCCTGCCTTGACAAAAAATGGTACGATGTAGGGCAAGATCCGCGTCAGGGCGACCTACGCCAACCGTAGCGACAATCACACAAACCAATTCAAACCCGAGGCATGAAAATAGTAGTAATCGGCACACGTGGCATACCTGAAATACAGGGCGGTGTTGAAACACACTGTCAGGAGCTTTATCCACGCATAGCGGCCATGGGGCACGATGTTACAGTTATACGCCGCAAACCATATGTCAATTCGGAGAACCGTATGCGTACCTATAAAGGCGTATGGCTGGCCGACATGTACGCCCCCCGTAAAAAAAGCCTCGAAGCAATTGTACATACCGCGCTTGCCGTTATAAAGGCCCGGACAATGAACCCCGACATCCTGCATCTGCATGCCGTAGGCCCGGCCCTGATGGTGCCGCTGGCCCGGCTGCTTGGCATGAAAGTGGTAATGACAAATCACGGGCCCGACTATGAGCGACAGAAATGGGGGCGTGCCGCCAAAGCCGTGATAAAACTGGGCGAACGCCTTGGCACACGATATTCAAACCGTATAATAGTAATATCAAAAGTTATATCGTCAATTCTGGCCAACAACTACGGCCGGCACGATTCCACACTTATATATAACGGTGTGAACACGCCCGAACCGGCAAAAGACACCGGCAGCATAAACGCCCTGGGCTTGTCGGGAGGCGACTACATACTGGCTATGGGCCGCTTTGTAAAAGAAAAAGGATTCAACGACCTGATAAACGCCTACAAGATGCTCCCTGCGGAAATACGCTCCCGGTTCAAGCTGGTAATTGCAGGCAATGCCGACCATGCCGACCGATATTCCGACTCGCTGCACAAACTAGGCAACGAAACCGAAGGAGTTATCATGCCAGGGTTTGTTCGCGGCGAAGTAAGGCACCAGCTGCTCAGCCATGCCGCCCTCTTTGCCATGCCGTCGTACCACGAAGGGCTTCCAATAGCGTTACTTGAGGCCCTAAGCTATCACCTTGACGTGGCCGTAAGCAATATTCCGGCCAACTGCATAGACCCGTTGTGCCGTTTCTCCGACTTCTACCAGGTGGGCGATACAGAGGGGCTGGCCTCGCTGATAAACAAGAAACTGTCTGACACGGATGCTGGCAAACCGGCACGCCGCAATTACAACCTGGCACCTTACAACTGGGACAATATTGCCGCCAGTACGGTAGAACTTTACCGCACATTACTGTAGCCTGCATTGCACAGGACAAGAAAAATCGCTATCTTCGTGGTCAAGAATAGATTAATAATCCGACCATGAAACAATCATTACTTATTTCCGTATTTTTGCTCATATCTGCCATAACGACACCGGCATACGCCGCCGAGGCACCAAGCGCGCTTAACGCACGCGAATTTAACAAGTACTGGCGCATAGAGTCAGAAGGACCGTACAAACTCTCGTTCAAAGGAGACACCGCCGAAATAACCGCACCGAAAGGGCTTTCGCTATGGCGAAAAGAAAAAATGAGCGGACAAACCACTATTGAATACGACGCGCAAGTGGTAACCGAGGCTCCGGGCGACCGCCTGAGCGACCTGAACTGCTTCTGGATGGCTTCCGACCCCAAGGCAGCCGATGTATGGCAACACCTTAAACAACGCGGCGGAACATTCGTAAACTGCTACGCCCTGCAATTATACTATATGGGATATGGCGGCAACCACAATTCCACCACCCGGTTCCGCCGGTATACAGGCGATGAACGAGGAATAACCGACGCTGCCATGCGCCCGGCTATAATAAAGGAATATACCGACTCGGCACACCTGCTGAAGCCCGGCAAATGGTATCACATAAAGATAACTACCGACGGACTGCGCACACAATACTTTATTGACGGCAAACGCCTGGTAGACTTCCGCGACCCACAGCCGCTCACCGAAGGCTGGTTTGCATTCCGCACCACGCTGAGCCGTACACGCATAACCAATTTCAGTTACACCTGCCGTCCGCTACAGGACACCGAAATACCGCTTGGATGGATAGGCGGAAAAGCACCGGCCGGCGCTACAGCCGTAACATTCGGCGTACCTTTCGATGCAGGGGCAGTGAACACGGCAACAAAACTCAGCCTAACCGCCGACGGAACCACGGTTGCTGCCGACACCTGGCCATTGGCATACTGGCCCGACGGCTCCGTTAAATGGACAGCCGTAGCGGCAACCATACCTGCCGGGGCATCAAAACTAAGCTTAAACATATCAGGCAAAAAAAACACTAAAAAACAAACTTCACAACTCCTTGCCGGCAACATAAACGGCAATATAGTTGTCAATGCCGGAGGAAACCGCGTGTTTGTGTCAAAGAAAGGAAGCACAAATATAATTGACAGCATATTGCGCGACAACCTGAAAATATGCGGCGGAGCCATGCTGGCAGGAACGCTGCAAAACAACCCAGCCGAACCGGTAACGAAACGCACCGAAATGACCAGCGTGGTTGAAAATGCCGAAATAGAGCGCAACGGCTCGGAACGCGCGGTTGTAAAATTGACAGGAAAACACCGCAATGCCGACGGCCGCCAGTGGCTGCCGTGGACCATACGCCTTTATTTCTACTCGGCATCGCCCGACATAAGGCTTACTCACTCGTTTGTCTTTGACGGCGACCAGGACAAGGACTTTATAAACGCACTTGGCATACGCTTCGACGTTCCAATGAGCGAACTGCCCTACAACCGCCATGTTGCATTTTCCACAAATAACGGTGGCGTTTGGAGCGAACCCGTCCAACCGCTTACCGGCCGCCGCATTCTGGCCCACCCCGACAGCGCGCGCAAACGCCAGCCAATTATACAGCAAATGCAGATGCGCGGCGAAAAAGTTCCGGCATACGAAGAATTTGACAAAGCCGGACGCGCCCTGATTGACGACTGGGCTGCCTGGGACGGATACCGCCTGTCGCAATGCGGACCCGACGGCTTCACCATACGCAAACGCGCCACTGCCGGCTCACCATGGATAGGCACATACGGCGGAACACGCGCCGACGGTTGCGCCTATCTGGGCGACGTAAGCCGCGGACTGGCAGTTGCCATGAAGGACTTCTGGCAGTCGTATCCCTCCGGACTGGAAATAAACAACGCCCGTGGCAATGTTGCATCAGTAACAGCGTGGCTATGGAACCCCGATGCCGAACCGATGGACCTACGCCACTATGACGTACGTGCCCACGGGCTTAATTCAAGCTACGAGGACGTACAGGAAGGCATGAGCACGCCTTACGGCATTGCACGTACAACAATTCTTACAATAAGGCCTGACAACGGCTACAAAGGCAAAGCCGATTTTGCCGAAACAGCCTCGGGAATAACAGCGGAAAACGTCCTGCTGCCCACTCCCGACTACCTTCACCGCCGTAAAGCATTCGGTATCTGGAGCTTGCCCGACCGTTCCACACCGGCACGTGCCGCAGTAGAGGACCGTCTCGACACATATACACAGTTCTACCGCAACGCAGTTGAACAAAACCGCTGGTACGGATTCTGGAACTACGGCGACTTCATGCATGCCTACGACCCCGTGCGCCACTCCTGGCAATACGACATAGGCGGATTTGCCTGGGACAACACAGAACTGGCGTCAAACCTGTGGCTCTGGTACCAGTTCCTGCGCACAGCCTCGCCTGAACTATGGCAGATGGCTACGGCCATGACTCGCCACGCATCCGAAGTCGACGTATACCACATCGGGCCAAATGCCGGGCTTGGAAGCCGCCACAACGTTAGCCACTGGGGCTGCGGAGCCAAGGAAGCACGTATAAGCCAGGCCGGGTTCAACCGCATAATGTACTACCTCACCGCCGACGAACGCCTTGGCGACTTAATGGCCGACGTAACCGACAGCGACCAGAAACTATACACACTCGACCCCATGCGCCTGGCCGAACCACGCGACCAATATCCGTGTACCGCACCGGCCCGTCTGCGCTTCGGTCCTGACTGGCTGGCATATGCCGGCAACTGGATGACCGAATGGGAGCGCACGGGCAACACCAAATACCGCGACAAGATAAAGGCCGGAATGCAAAGCATATGCCGTTTGCC
This sequence comes from Muribaculum caecicola, assembly GCA_004801635.1. Taxonomy (GTDB): domain Bacteria; phylum Bacteroidota; class Bacteroidia; order Bacteroidales; family Muribaculaceae; genus Muribaculum; species Muribaculum caecicola. The sequence continues at coordinate 5,308 of SSTG01000137.1, forward strand.
AAGCCGCCTGTTCACCGGTCCGCTTGCCCTGGGCTACGACCCTGCAACAGGAGTCATAACCACCGAATGCGATCCAACACTTCAAACCACCAACCACCTGATGACAATAATGGGCGGATTCGAAATCATGAACGAAATGATGGAAATGATACCCGATGCAGAATGGGAGGACGCATGGCTTGAACACGCCACATACTACAAACAGAAAGCCCTGGAAATAAGGCATAACCGCTTCCGAGTGTCACGCCTGATGGCATATTCGGCATGGAACCGGGGCGACAAGGCAATGGCAGCAGAAGCCTGGAGCGACCTGCTGACACGGGCCGAACACACCGAAGCCCCACGCACGCGCATAGTAAAACTGCTTCCGCCAGAAGTACCGGCACCAATGGACGAAGCCCGTCCGATCAGCACCAACGACGCGGCCATGTGGAGCCTTGACGCAATATACATGCAAGAAACCATTCCACAGGACTAACCCGTACCCAGCCACATACCGGCGTGCACAATGGATACCCCCAATGTGCACGCCGGCTTATTTAAAGCGAATACAGTATAATGCTAGTGAATTTTGGCCGGCACTACAGAAGCGAGGTTTTTATATGGCAAATATGTAACTATCATATATGAAACCTCTTCGAGGTACGTACACTCATCACACCGGCATTCACCAACGAGGTCTCGCCAGAAGCTCGACCACGTAGGGGTTATACACATGTATGGCCTCCGGCCAATGTTTATAAACTGGCGTATCCTGTCATCATCACGAATAATCCTCGTCAGGCAACAGATTACAGGCAGTTATATGAACGAACCTCGGATAAGGTTACATGTGTAAACATATTATGCCGAACTTTCGTTTGTTTT
>SSTG01000138.1 GCA_004801635.1 Muribaculum caecicola
AAATCTGCATGCTTTAACAAAGCACACACAGACAAAAAACAGAACCTCCGCCTGTTCTTAAATATAGACAGGCGGAGGTTCTGTTTTATAGCTGCATACAATAGTTGTCACACACAATCGGCAGTATACACAGACACAGCTATCCACAATGCCTTAGATATTACCAGAAGCAATACCGCTATAAGCCAATACACATTCATGTCAAATAATACCGTTAAAAACGGACATAAAAAAAAATTATCCGTCATCGCGACGAATAATCTCCTTAACCTTAAATCTAATACCATGAAAAACACAGTGCAAATTTAAACGAAAATATGTTTTATAACATAATTTTAAAACAACGAAATCGATATATTTAACATTTTTTATCAAATACACCGATTTTAAGCATATTCTTCCAACCTATATACAAAAAAACGAGCCACCACACGCCCTATATTTTGTCATAATCATTAAATTTGTAAGTTATAGCACAACTTTGATATTATCAAAAAAAATAACAATCAAACATTTCTTGTCAAATGACACGCGAATATGACTATCTGGTAATAGGCTCAGGAATAGCAGGAATGAGTTTTGCCCTAAAAGTGGCAGGCACAGGCAGTGTTGCCCTTATCTGCAAATCAAACCTTGAGGATGCAAACACCTACTTTGCCCAGGGGGGTGTTGCGTCTGTAACAAATATGAAAGTTGACAACTTCGACAAACATATAGAAGACACCATGATTGCCGGCGACTGGCTCAGCGACCCCGTAGCTGTTCGTAAAGTTGTAACAGAAGCACCTTCGCAAATCAACGAACTTATTGGCTGGGGTGTTGAATTTGACAAGAAAGAAAACGGGGAATTCGACCTTCACCGCGAAGGCGGCCACTCTGAGTTCAGGATACTGCACCATTTGGACAACACCGGGGCCGAAATACAACAAAGCCTTATAAAGGCAGTAAAAGAAAACCCTAACATAGATGTTTTCGAAGGATACTTCGCAATAGAAATAATAACACAACACCATCTTGGCAAAATTGTAACCAGGCGCACGCCCGACATTACGTGCTATGGCGCATACGTGCTAAACCCTGAAACAGGCAAAGTGGACACATTCCTGTCAAAAATAACGCTTATGGCTACCGGAGGCGTAGGAGCCGTGTACACCACCACCACCAACCCTCTCGTTTCCACCGGCGACGGCATAGCAATGGTTTACCGTGCAAAAGGCACCGTAAAGGACATGGAATTCATACAATTCCACCCAACCGCCCTATACCATCCTGGCGACAGGCCGTCATTCCTCATCACCGAAGCCATGCGAGGCTATGGGGCCGTTCTCCGCAACAAAAACGGAGAGGAATTCATGCAGAAGTACGACCCTCGCCTGTCATTAGCACCTCGCGACATCGTGGCAAGAGCCATTGACTCGGAAATGAAACTACACGGCGACGAGCACGTATACCTCGACGTTACGCACAAAAATCCCGACGAAACACGCCACCACTTCCCCAACATATACCGCAAATGCCTCTCTTTGGGAATCGATATCACCAAAGACTATATACCCGTGGCACCTGCGGCACACTACCTGTGCGGCGGAATAAAAGTTGACACAAATGCCGAATCATCAATAAAACGCCTTTATGCCGTAGGCGAATGCTCATGTACCGGGCTGCACGGAGGCAACCGGCTGGCATCAAACTCGCTTATCGAGGCTGTTGTATATGCCAACGCCGCAGCCATACACGCCATTGAGGCAAAGAACCACTATGAAATCAGGAACGATGTTCCACTTTGGAACGACGAAGGCACGCGCCACCCGGAAGAAATGGTGCTTATAACACAAAGCATAAAGGAGGTAGGACAGATTATGGGCACCTACGTAGGAATAGTACGGTCCGACCTGCGCCTTAAACGGGCATGGAACAGGCTGGACATTCTTTACGAAGAAACCGAAAAACTATTCAAATGCTCAAAGGCAAGCCGCGAAATATGCGAGCTTCGCAACATTATAAACGTCGGCTATCTAATTATGCGCCAAGCCATGGAACGGAAAGAATCGCGCGGTCTGCACTACACCGTCGACTATCCGCACAAATAAAACAGGCACATCCTGTCCAACTCAATATCTATTCTGTTTTACACAACAATGAAAATTACCGACTTATTTACCCCGGGGCGTACCGGATTCTCTTTTGAAGTGCTTCCGCCGCTAAAAGGCCGAGGCATAGCTCAGCTGTTCCGCAATATAGACCTTTTGCGGCAGTTCGGCCCACTATATATAAACATTACCACCCACCGCTCCGAAATAGTTTTCCGCAACACGCCCGACGGGCTTTACCGGCGCGTAAGCGAACGCAGCCGCCCCGGAACAGTGGCAGTAGCAGCTGCCATCCAGCAAAAATACGGCCTTCCGGCCGTGCCTCACATTATATGCTCCGGTTTCTCAAAAATAGAAACAGAATACGCCCTCATCGACTTGAACTTCCTTGGTATATCCAACCTGCTGTTGCTGCGTGGCGACAAGGCAAAACACGAATCAAGGTTCACTCCAAATGAAAACGGTCACAGTCATGCCACCGAGCTGCAAACTCAGATTAACGAATTTAACCGCGGTTTCTTTATCGACGGAACGGAAAAGGACATTGTTACCGACGAAAAATTCAGCTACGGCGTAGCCGGGTATCCTGAAAAGCACGAAGAATCGCCCAATATAGACCTTGACATAGCTTTTCTGAAACAAAAAATAGACAACGGGGCCGAATACGTGGTTACCCAGATGTTTTTCGACAATAAAAAATATTACGAATTTGTTGAACGATGCCGCAACGCCGGAATAAAAGTGCCAATAATTCCAGGACTGAAACCCATAACAACGTGCAGCCAGCTCACAATGCTGCCTAAAACATTCCATGTCGACATTCCGATGGAGCTAGCCAATGAACTTATGAAATGCAGCAACGACGACCAAGCCAAGGCCGTAGGCGTAGAATGGTGTAAAATGCAGGCCGCCGACCTCATTGCCAACAAAGTGCCCAGCATACATTTCTACTCACTAAACGCCGTGCGTTCGGTTGAACAGATAGCACGACAAATATATTAAACTAAAAAACTGATTAAAATGCGGTTTGCCGACATACCCTGGCACGAAGATGCCAAACAACGCCTGAGAAACATGATACAAACCAACCGCCTGCCACACGCGCTGCTTATCAGCGGCCCGGAGGGTGTTGGAAAAATGATGATGGCACGTGCTGCCGCACAATACATACACTGCGAGAACCCCACACCCGACGGCGACAGCTGCGGCACATGTCCGGCATGCCTGCAACATTCAACACAAAACCACATAGACACCCATTACATTTTTCCGCTTGTAAAAGGAAAAAGTTCCACCCCGCTATGCGACGACTATATGGCCGAATGGCGCAAATTCCTGCTACAAACGCCATACATGGATTTCAAAGAATGGATGAACGAACTCGACTCGCCCAACTCGCAGCCAATGATATTTGTTGGCGAAAGTGATTCGCTCATACACAAACTGAACTTCACATCGCACAAGGCTCGCTACAAAGTGGTAATACTGTGGCTTCCTGAAAGGCTAATGGAACAGACAGCAAATAAACTTCTAAAACTCATAGAAGAACCTCACGACGATGTAAAATTCATACTTGTCAGCAACAACGACAAAGCAATACTGCCAACAATATACTCGCGAACCCAGCGAATAGAACTAAAACGTCTGCCTGACCACATAATATCGGCCCACCTGGCAGAAACCTACGGGATTGACCCTGCGGATGCAAACGCACTAGCCCATAGCGCCGAAGGGTCAATGAACAGGGCACTCGCCTCCGTAGGCATGTCAAAAGAAAATCAGGAATTCCTGAACCTGTTCATGCTGCTTATGCGCGAAGCATACCAGCGAGACATAAAAGGGCTAAAAGACTGGGCAACTGAAATATCGGCAATGGGCAGAGAACAGGAATTAAGGTTTCTAAGCTATTGCGGACGACTCATACGGGAAAATTTCATTTACAACATAGGCCGTCCCGACCTTAACTACCTTAACAAAAGCGAAGCAGCATTCAGCAAGAATTTTGCCCGTTTTGTCAATGAACGCAATGTTCAGCAGATAATGGAAGAAATAAACCAGGCCTGTACTGACATTGCCGGCAATGCAAATGCAAAAATAGTGCTGTTTGACTTTGCCGTACGCATGATTCTATTGCTCAAGGCATAAATAATAAACGGAAAAACAAATGCATACATTTTTATCTCGAATAGCAGCAGCCTATACAAAAAACGTAAGCGCCGAAGACATGTCGGACATGTGTTTTGTTTTTCCTAACAAACGCAGCGGAACTTTTTTCAGAAAGGCCCTTGAAGACGCATACAACAGCAATACTCCCAGAATAGAGCCGCAAATAACCACAATATCCGATTTTGTAGCCGAGTTGTCCGACAAAGTCAAGGCAGGCCGGTTCGAACTTCTGTTCACCTTATATGGAGAATACTGCCGGTTGTCGGGAGAAGTCGACGATTTTGACAAATTCGTTTTTTGGGGCGACATGCTACTGGCCGACTTCAACGATGCCGACATGTACATGGCAGATACATCCAGCCTGTTCAAGAACCTAAAAGACATAAAGGAAATAGGTACCGACTACCTTTCGCCAGAACAACGCGACGTAATTTCACGCTATTGGAACATGCCAATACCAATAGCCGACCCCGACCAGTTCTGGAACCATATACGCAACGACGGCGAACCCCGTACAAACCGCGATTCGTTTCTAAAGTTGTGGGAAATTCTTCATCCATTGTATTCGGCTTTTTGCAAACAGCTTGACAAAAACGGACTGTCATTCAGCGGCCGCCAATACCGGGAAATAGCAACCAGGCTTTCGCCTTCGTCTGAAAACAGGCCGTACATACCGTACTCACGCGTCATATTCATAGGCTTTAACGTTCTATCCGTTTCCGAAGTAAAAATATTTGAAGGGCTGGCAGCAAGCGGCATTGCCGATTTTTACTGGGACTGCGATTTTCCTGACGACATGGGCGACATCATGCAACAGGCAACCACCTTTATCCGCCGTTACAAACGCTCTTTCCAATCGCGCTACAACATAACACCGGCCGAAAAACCGGAATGTCCCGACATAACAATTGTAAGCGTTCCTTCGGCCGTAGGGCAAGTAAAGTACACCGGCTCGCTGCTAAGGAAAATGGCCGACGACGGCAGCATACACAACCCGGCCAACGCTACAGACACGGCAGTAGTACTTCCGGCAGAGAATATGTTTATCGACTTACTCCACTCCCTGCCGCCTAACCTGCCATCCGTAAACATAACTATGGGCTACCCGCTCAAGCTCACTTCTGTAGCGCAACTTGTACGTTCGGTAACCGCCATGCATCTTCGGGCCAACAAAGTAAACGGCAAGTGGTGTTTTTTCTACGAAGACGTTACCGAGGTATTGTCATCGCCACTACTCGCATCCGTGCTTGGCGAAAATTGCGAAATACTGCGAGACGCAATCGAACGCGACAGGCTGTTTTCAATACCAACAAACTATATCGAAGAAAAAAGCCCGGCACTCCTGCCTGTATTCTACCCTGTAAACGACCTGCGCGATGCCGATGCAGTTTTCAACTACTCGCTGAGCATGGTTGACTTCCTACACGGGCTGCTGTCGAAAAAAACAGCCGACAACGCAGACAACACGTCGGGAAACTTGGAATTGGGATTTCTGGCGGCATACAGACGCGCATTGGAAACCCTGCAAAGCATCGCTACAAAACACGGCGTGAAAATGCACGACAGCACTTTTTTCCAACTCATAGAACGCACAATATCCTATGAAACCGTAAATTTTGTCGGCGAGCCGCTGCAAGGCCTTCAGATTATGGGTGTTTTGGAAACAAGGGCACTGACATTCAACAATGTTATAATGCTGTCAATGAACGAACGCATATTTCCACAACGCCACATAAACCGTTCGTTCATTCCGGAAGTACTCAGACGCAGCTACGGAATGTGCACTTCCGAATTTCAGGAATGCGTGTTCGCCTACCATTTCTACAGGCTAATTGCCGGAGCAAAAC
>SSTG01000139.1 GCA_004801635.1 Muribaculum caecicola
GATATAGGCCCCCGTATAGCAAACAGTATTTGCGAATATTTTTCAAACCCTGTATGCCGCGACATAGTGGATAGGTTAAAAGCCGCAGGTGTAACAATGACACTCACTCCCGGCGAAGCCATACGGCAGTCAGCCATGCTTGAAGGAAAAACAATAGTGATAAGCGGAACATTCACACAACATTCTCGCGACGAATATAAAGAAATTATCGAGCGTAACGGAGGAAAGAATTCCGCTTCAGTATCAAAAAAAACCGACTTTATTCTTGCCGGCGAAAACATGGGACCGGCCAAACTTGACAAAGCCAGGGCCATGGGCATTACACTCATCAGTGAAACTGAATTTCTAAATATGATTGCCGGCGAAAATAGTACTCCTGCCGGTGAAGGCAACCAGCAATCTCTTTTTTAAAACATCATAACAATGACACCACAGCAACGACTTGAAATAGAAGAAAAAGTTATAGCCATGCTCCGAACCGTATATGACCCGGAAATACCCGTAGACATATACTCGCTTGGACTCATATACAAAATAGACGTGACAGACAAAGGCGACCTCAACCTGGATATGACCCTAACCGCCCCCAACTGCCCGGCAGCAGATTTTATTGTAGAAGACACCAGAATCAAACTAGAGAGCATCGACGGCATAGAATCGGTAACAATAAATATTGTGTTCGAACCGGAATGGACTCAAGACATGATGTCGGAAGAAGCAAAGCTAGAACTAGGGTTCCTATGACAAATTAACGGCATTATGCAACAACCAGAAAATCGTAATACGGGCAAAAACGTATATTTCATTTCCGACCTCCACCTCGGGGCAACCTATCTGCAACATCCTCGCGAGTACGAAAACCGGGTGGTAAATTTTCTTGAATCAATTGCCGACAACGCAGCAGAGCTATATTTGATGGGCGACATTCTTGACTACTGGTACGAGTACCGCACCGTAGTGCCCAGAGGGCATATACGTTTTTTCGGCACCCTGGCCCGTCTTGCCGACCGTGGTGTAAAGATACACTGGTTTATCGGCAACCACGATATATGGCTGTTCGACTATCTCTCCACCGAAATAGGCCTGGAGATTGTTGACGGATGGCAGATAAAGACAATAGGAAATCACAAATTCTTTCTTTCTCATGGCGACGGTGTAGGAAAGCTCCCCGTTTCTTTCCGCATACTCCGAGCCACATTCCGCAACCGGTTCTGTCAAAAGCTGTATAGCGCCATACACCCACGATGGACAATTCCGTTTGCTTTACGCTGGTCAAATTCTAGTCGTGATTTTTCTGCCGAAATACCGGTTTGCAACAACCCCGGTCAAGAACCATTGGTTAAATTTGCAGAATCATACCTTGAAACCGACCCGGATATAAATTACTTTATTTTCGGACACAGGCACATTGTTATCGACCACCATATACGTCCCGGACACGAAGTAATCATTCTAGGCGACTGGATTCACCATTTTTCATATGCCGTATACAACGGAAAAAACATTGAAATTTGTCGGTTTTGTGCCAACCAATAATTATCCGGCATGAAACAAATTTAAAATAAATATTTTCTCAAAAATACACCGCCAAAATAGCGTACTAAAAATCAAGCAATTACATTGAAAAATTAACATTTGCGGCAAAATAGCGCAAAAACAATGTTTCTAAACATATTAATTTGTTTTGCCACATCCAAAAAAATGTCAATCTTTGCAATGTAAAACCTAAAACAATCTTTTTTACCTTAGAAATTGTACCTATTGGAAACCCATAAAAAGGAGCTTAGTGATAAGCTCCTTTTTATATTTGTTCCCATATAATACACATTTAAGCAATTTTCAGAAGACATTTATTTTTCTAATATTTTCTGAAGCACATCGGGCTGGTTGGTGGTTATTATATCAATACCCAGCATATATGCAAACTTTCGCAACAGGGAATCTCCGTCAACAGTCCATACATTAACTTCAACACCAAGCAAGCGAGCCTCGTCAAGCCACTGCAGATTCTGTTCAAACACCGAATAATGATAGTCTATTCCGGTAAGCCCGGCATCCTTAGCCTGACGCGGCGACAAATTTCCTCCTAAATAAGCCACTTTGGCATCCGGTGCAAGCCGGTGCAACTCCTTGCATGCATCCAAACTGAACGATATATATTCAACCCTGGGAGCAAGCCCGGCCTTATCCACCATATCTACCACCGCCTTGCAAACCTGCATGTCGCGTTCTGCGTTTTTATGCGGTTTAATCTCAAGAACCAGTTGTAAATTAGGATATTTTTTTCCGTCTTGCAAATATTGTATAAGCGTAGGCAGATATTCGCCGTTAGGCAAACGGCTATACTGGATATTACCATAAGTTGTGTCCTGAATTTTAACTCCGTCTATATCATTGTCATGGTATACCACCAGAACGTTGTCAACCGTAGAATGCACGTCAAACTCCGCACCATAGCAATTAATGTCTGCCGACTTGGAAAGAGAAGCCAGTGAATTTTGCGCACCGTCGGCAGCCATCCAATGTCCGCGGTGAGCCACAACCTTGGGCTGGCCTGCCGCCGCCATTACAATCAACACCAAAAGCGATACAACCGTTATTATTCTTTTCATTATTGTCATGTATTAATTATTAAATAATATAGAATCTGGTATGTGTAAAGATACACAAAATCCGCCATACAACAGGCAATAATTATTTCAAAGAGCCATATCTAAAAATGAAAAGCGTATATTTGCATAAAAATCCGGTCATACCCACATGAAATATATACAACTATCATTTCTGCTACTACTGGCAACCACGACATTATTAACATCATCTTGTTCCGGCACAGCTACTGCAAACCATGCCGACTCTACAGCGAAAACGTCAAAATTGTCCGAAATATTCCTTAGCGACCCATGCGTATTAGCTGACGACGCCACAAATACATATTACATGACCGGAACCGGCGGAAAAATATGGAAAAGCAACGACCTGGAAAACTGGACCGGACCTATAGACGCGGTTGAACACGACAAAAGTTCATGGATGGGCGAAAAGCCTGAAATATGGGCAGCCGACGGCCGCTACATACGCAATCCGCGTTTTTTTGAAATAAACCTTTCCGGCAACAAACTGGAACTGACCGACAGCATCGGCATTCCACGTTGATAATGACACATTTAAAACAGTATGCCATGTCACACAAACCTATACTTTCTCACGATGGTCCAATAGGAGTATTCGACTCCGGTTACGGAGGGCTTACCATACTTCAGCAAATGCAGAAAAGACTGCCGCAATACGACTACATATACCTAGGCGACAATGCTCGCGCACCATACGGCACACGCTCGTTCGACATTGTATGCCAATTCACCCTCCAAGCCGTAGAACACCTGTTTTCGCTTGGCTGCCCGTTGGTTATACTGGCATGTAACACAGCATCAGCCAAGGCACTGCGCAGCATTCAGCAAAACAACCTTCCTAGCATCGACCCATCCAGACGGGTACTAGGCGTTATACGTCCCACTGCCGAGGCAATAGGCACAATAAGCCAGAACGGCCACATCGGATTGCTTGCCACACCCGGAACAGTACGCTCACACAGCTACGAAATGGAAATTGAGAAGCTATACCCAGGCTATAAGACCACAGCTTTGGAATGCCCCATGCTTGTTCCTCTCGTAGAAAACCGGGAGCATACTTCGCCGGGAGCCGACTACTTCGTGGAAAAATATGTTAATCAGCTTTTATGTGCCGACCCTCTGATAGACACGGTTATTCTTGGCTGTACACACTACCCCCTGCTCGAACATAAAATTAAAGAAGCAATAAACCGCCTGGCACCAAACCGCCATATAAACGTTGTTTGCCAAGGGATATTAACAGCAGAATCACTTGCCGATTATCTGCACCGGCATCCGGAAATGGACCAACGATTACTTAAAAATGCCTCTACGCAATATCTTACAACAGAAAACCCGGAAACATTCAGTACCTTGGCATCAATGTTTATGGATGCCAAGGTAGCGGCAAGGCGTACCATAATAAACTAAAGCATAAAAACGGCCGGCCATCTGTTACAAGACGGCCGGCCGCTACTTTTATATAATTTTTGAATCCTGATTAATCAAGAACTTTCACACGGATATTACGGAACCAAACGTCGTCGCCGTGGTCCTGAAATCCGATATATCCTTCATGGTTGTCACCACCCATGTTAGAAAGCAGGTCGTAAGCAGGTTCGCAAGGTCCGCCGGGAGCAAATTTGGAATTCTTTAGCATATCGTTCCACTGCGGAGTCCATAAGTGGTATTCAACCACGTTCTGACCATTCTGGCTGTGAACTACAGTACCTTTGTAAACTGTAATTTTTGCCTTGTTCCATTCGCCTGCAGGCTTGGCATTCTGAGGCTTGGCAGGAATCATGTCGTACAACGAAGCCGATTGACGGTTACCGTCAACACCAAGATTGGCATCGGGATGGCGCTCGTTGTCAAGCACCTGGTATTCCGATGCAGTCTGCCAGATAGCAAGAGGCTGGTCGCCCTCTGGAGTATGTCGCACCGCTTCTTCAGCAAGATAGAAAATACCCGAGTTACCGCCTTCTGAAACTTTATATTCAAGGTCAAGTTCGAAATTTTTAAACTTATGGTTAAATATCAGGTCACCGCCATCGGCACTCTGTGCTTCGCCTGCACCAGAACCTGAAAATTTAATGGCACCGTTGTCAACCGACCATTTTGCCGGAACATCGTCGCGATTGTAGCCACGCCATCCGTTAAGGGTCTTACCGTCAAAAATCACATAATAGCCGTCTTTGTCCTTAGGCAGTTGCGACAAATCAAGATTTTCACGGACAACATAGTCCCATCCAGAAGCTGTTGAATCAACATCGGCAACCGTTGTTTCGGCCGAACATGCACATTTGTCGCAGCCGCAGTTGCAGTTACATTTCTGCTGGCCACATGAAGTCATAGCCAAAGCTACAACTGACGCTGCCAAAACTAATTTTTTCATTTTTATTCGATTTAGTATTTATGGTTAAGAAGTTTAATTACTCACATTACACTATAGGCATATCGGGCAACTTCCAGCCGTTACGATAGTTATGGCGTATCAGTTCGGCAGCAAAAGCACGTGCGTTAACCGGCTCCGTCCAAGTTTTGTCAAACGTCGGGTGTCCGTCGGTAACCTTGAATCCGTCGGAAATAATGGTACGGATTGTTTCGTCCGGCCCGATATTGGTAAATTCCATTTTCTCACCGTCCCACTGCAGCGTTTTGTTCAAGCCCTGAAGCCGTACGGCCAGAACACCCATTACCACCATTTCGTTAAGAGGGCCTGCCTCCGAGAATGGCGAATTGGTTTCTGTACGAGACTCTTTCGATTCCTTACATGCACGCACCCAGTCCTGTTCGTGGCTCACATTCACACGACGGGCCCTTTTGGGTGCATTGGGCACACGGCCCGACAGCAGGAACGGATCTGTGCCGTAGCATCCGCAAACAAGCGTGTCTTTTGTGCCATGGAAAATGGTAAGTCCGCCATTTGCCGGCATAAGCGGCTTTCCTTCAGGGAATCCGGCAGGACGGTCGGGCAGCAGGCCTCCGTCGTACCATATCACCTCAACTTCCGGCATCGCCACCTTTGGCATATTGTCACGCGCAGGGAACACCATCTTCACACGCTGCGCGTTAGGAGCACAAGCGTCCAGAAGCATTGTCGACGAACCCTCAACCAAAGTAGGATAACCCAGATTAAGGGCCTTGAACGGCTGGTGAAGTATATGGCATGCCATATCACCAAGTGCACCAGTACCGTAATCCCACCATCCGCGCCAGTTCCACGGCTGATATATGTTGTTATACGGACGCAATGCGGCCGGACCTGTAAACAAATCCCAGTTCAGATTCTTTGGAATTCTGTCGGCTTTTTCCGGACGAGCCAGCCCCTGCGGCCATATTGGACGGTCGGTGGCACATTCAACCTTTGTTACCTCCCCTATTTCGCCATTCCAAATCCAGTCGCAAACAAGGGCGGTACCCTCCATAGATGCACCCTGGTTACCCATCTGTGTTGCAACACCTGTCGATTTTGCCAGATT
>SSTG01000013.1 GCA_004801635.1 Muribaculum caecicola
TCACCGGTGGAAGGCTTGACAATCCAGAAGTTCTGACGTATTCGGATGTAATACCGTATGCGACGGCTGTTGAGCCATCCTGTCCATTCCTTTCCGATGAACTCGCGGTCTGCCACAAGGCAGTCGATGCATTCCGCTCCGAAAAGACGGATAAAACGTTCCATAATTTTCTTGCGTTCTTCCCAGTTGGAGTTGCCACGTTTCGGAAGAAGGCTGAATATCAAAGGGAAGGCAATCCCTTTATAGGTTATGCCCAACATAAGGATGTTTATATTGAACTCCCCGAACTTCCAGTTGGTCCGGTCCATGCTCAGCACAAGACCGGTCTTGACAGGAAGCAGCGAGAAAATCATACGGGCTATGATGTCAAGGTCAAGTACATACTTGGCAAAGAATCTTTGGAGCCGTCTGAGGTTGGAATCCTTGTCTACAGCCGTAGGCATCGCATCAGCCAGTTTGTGGAGGCTGACAGTCTGCACCACACAGAGTGCATGGAGCAGCAACGCCATGAGTTTTATGCGTGCCAAATTCATACTTTGACCAAAGTGCTCTTGCATAATCGGGAGGATTTGGTTAACTTTGACCGAGTCCTTGAAATTAGTAGTTTTCATGAGAAAAAGCGTCCAAACTTTTCCTTTAAATTACTAATTTTCAGGGACTTTTGCAAATTTAATCGACTGAAAATTAAGTGTTTAACAGCATAAATTTAATTTTTGTCATCTACTAAACGTTATACTATTAACTGCTAATTAATGCCTTGGCCCATCATTGCGTCAGCAACTTTCATAAACCCTGCAATATTGGCGCCTTTCATATAATTGATATAGCCATCATCTTCAGTGCCATATTTAACACACTGTTCATGAATGCTTTTCATTATATAATGAAGTTTGGCATCAACTTCTTCCGCACTCCACTGCAAATGTTCGGCATCCTGACTCATTTCCAAGCCAGATGTAGCCACACCGCCCGCATTAACAGCCTTTCCTGGCGCATATGTTATTTTAGCGTTAATAAACGTATCTATAGCCTCTGGCGTACAGCCCATATTTGAAACTTCAGCCACTAATTTAACGCCGTTGGCAACAAGCATTTTTGCATCGTCGCCATTAACCTCGTTTTGCGTAGCACAGGGTAGGGCGATATCCACTTTCTGTTCCCATGGCTTAAGTCCGGCATAAAATACAGAGCCAGGGAATTTTTCTACATAAGGCTCTACCACATCGTTACCCGATGCACGCAACTCCAGCATATATGCTATTTTTTCTGCATCAAGGCCGTCTTTATCATAAATATAACCGTCAGGTCCTGATATAGTAACAACTTTAGCGCCCAGTTCCGTCGCTTTCAAAGCAGCACCCCAGGCAACATTACCAAACCCAGATATGGCAATGATTTTACCTTTTATATCGTCTTTTTGTGCATCCAGAATACTTTGAACAAAATATAATGCGCCAAAACCTGTAGCTTCCGGACGAATGCGGCTACCGCCAAAACTTAGACCCTTGCCGGTAAACGTGCCGGTGCATTCGCGTGAAAGTTTCTTATACATACCGTACATATATCCCACTTCGCGACCGCCTACGCCTATATCACCGGCCGGTACATCCTGATCCGGTCCCAGGTTGCGCCATAGCTCCAAAATGAAAGCCTGACAGAAACGCATTATTTCCCTGTCACTCTTTCCTCTTGGCGAAAAATCGCTACCGCCTTTAGCTCCGCCCATAGGCAATGTTGTCAGTGCATTTTTAAATGTCTGTTCAAACCCTAAGAACTTAAGTATTGACAAGTTTACTGATGCGTGGAAACGTATACCACCCTTATACGGGCCTATTGCATTATTAAACTGAACACGGTAACCTATATTGTTTTGAACTTCCCCCTTGTCGTCTATCCAAGTTACGCGGAAAGTAAAAATACGGTCTGGTTCTACCATTCGTTCAATAATCTTGTTGCGCTCAAACTCTGGATGTTGGTTATATACATCCTTAACACATAGGAGCACTTCTTTAACTGCCTGCAGGTATTCTTTTTCACCTGGGTGTTTTGCCTCAAGGGCACTCATGATATTATTTATATCCATATCAAATATTATTATTGAAAATGAATTTTTAACAACTGTATTTTACAATGTTGCTTTGAGCCAACAAAGCAACATTCATTTCCACAAATGTATATAATATATTTCAATTTGTGCACCAAAAATATGGTCTTTTTCCTGTTAAAAATGCATATTTTTTGCAGATATCCTATTTTAACATTTTCACTTCACTAAAACAAAAAAATGTAGTATTTTTGCATCAAAATATATCAAATAAACAATCCTATTTTTATGGTAATACAACGTTGGCAGTCTGTACTGCTTTTTCTGGCAGCCATTTTTATGGTGCTGCTGTGTGTGCTCCCTTTGGGAGGCGTATCCGATAATGGAAGCCCTGAATCACTAACATGTTTTAAAGCAACAAACATGCTTCCACTTATGATCGTCGGAGTAATGTCGGCCATAATGTTTGTTATAGCAATATTCTTATTCAAGAATCTAAACCTACAAAAGCGAGTGACTCTTGCCGCATGCATTCTTGTTGTAGCCTCTATTGCTATATTATCAATAACAGCCCTATGGATTGGTATAATATGGCCCATATTGGCGTTAATTGCTGCAATATGGGCATATATGCGAATTTCGGCCGATCAAAAACTACTTAGTAGTTACGACCGTATACGTTAGTAGTTAAAGACAATAAAAAATTAGCGCCAAGACAGCATCATATGTCTTGGCGCTAATTTTTTATTCAGCAGAATACTACATTTCGCATTTTTGCAGCCGGCCATCTTCACGTAAGGCTTCAACTATGGCATACAGCATTCCCGTAATAAACTGGCCCGACCTGGGGGTAGAATAGTAATTTGCAATTTCTGTGTATTCGTTAATCGTCACCAAAACCGGTATCGATTCAAACTCCAGTAATTCTGCAATAGCAGTCTCAAGTATAATAATATCCATAAAAGCAAGTCGCTCCGGATCCCATTTACTTTGGGTAAGACGCTGGTCAATAATATTTCTGAACTCCTGCTGATTCTTAACTACCGACTCGAACAGCTTAGGTCCGAATTTTGCATCTTCCTCATCTTTATATTTAGGTAACAACCTTATATCCGACGGATTTTCCGCCACAGCCATCTTCCTTATTGTCTTAAGGGCAAACGACCCCATTATGGTAATATCGTCATTCCAAAAAACAGATTTAGCTTCAAGAGCCTCAGCCAAATCATCAGAGTTTATTATGATGTACTTAATAATGTCATGCCAAAAATCGGCATCAACAACAAAGCTGTGGTCGGTTTCTGCCATATATTTCTTATAAATATCAGAATCTATTATGGAATTCATCAAGCGCCTCATAAGCACACTGTCGTCAAACCACGATATGTCATGCTCGTGTCTGAAAGCTTCCAACTCCGAATTGTCGGCAAGAAGTTTCGCCAATTTGTTTTCTATAAAGGCTGTATTCGGATTCAAATCGTCAGCCGATGGCAAATATTTATGTTTTGCCTCGTCAATCTGCAATTCGCGGAAACGAGTCAAGTCTATGATCAGTTGAAGTAGCGCATGATATAGCTCGTATGATTTATCAAGCGATTCGGTCAGTTCCTTTCGCGCACCGGCAAGCGAATCCCTAACCGATGCAAATTCTTTAATGGTATGAAGCCACATCTCCCAACCTTGTCCAAACCCCACATGCGTAAAGTCTGGAGACTCTTTCAACGCATTCTCAACAGATTTGTTACGCAAAACTACCGTTTGGAAAATTGTCTGCCACAGAAGCACTTCATCGGCAACACTAATTTCGGAACGCTTACGCGAATACTCCTTATATATATGCGACTCCTTTACTTCTGATGTCAATTCAGACGAAAGCAGACTGTATTTATTAATAAACTCACGATTGCCGGAAATAATTGCACGCATTTGTTCTGACCCAGCAAGAGCTTGGGCACAACGAGTTATATTTGAATTAGGTTTCCCTGTACGAGGTTTTATAACCGGATTGTCACTTACCTCAAAAGAAATTGAATAACCGCCAAGGTCTAAGAGCATCATAAGTAAATCGGAATACACCTGATATGCATAGCGTTTGTCGCGCGAAACCGATACATCAGGAACTGGCTCAATATTAAAATAATTCCTTGTAAGCAGATACGAGTATAGCGACTGCACTACTTTCATTCTTATTAAAATTCGATTTATCATAATTCAATGCTCTTTATTATCTTTTTTGAAATAGTTTCTCGGACGCAAAGATAAGCAAAAAAATGTCAACAGGTAAATAGGGAAGTCTATATTTTATGGCACGGCTATAAATTTGTCAAAACTGTTACAATTTCATCAATTAAGTTCTATTCTTTTTGGTTGAAAAATATAAAAGTAATAAATTTGCAAACGAATAGAGACTCATGTTGTTAGTCTTAATCTTTGATTGACTGATTTGTATTGTAACCATATAACGTTATTTTCAATCGGACTAAGAGAAAGGCATCGTTCATACACGTACGCTGGGAAGTGCCAACGAAAAGTAACGAGAAACAGTATTTGCTGTATATCAACATGAACGTTTTAATCGCTATAAGACAAACTATCTTTAGAATCACAGAATCATGCCTTTTGGCTTAAGTCCGGTTCCTCACTGCAGAAGTGGGGGACGGGCATTTTTTTATAATTAAATGTTCTATATCATTTGTATATTGTCCATAATTTGTAAATTCATGGCGCATTAGTAATATACAATTATATGACTGATTTTGAAATTGAATGGAATAGAATGATTAACGGCGAGATTTACAACGCTGTCAATCCTGAATTTTTTAAAAAGCTAGAAATTACACGGCTGAAATTATGGGAGTTTAACAACCTCAAGCCAAGTCAAACCCAAAAACAGGCCGAAATACTACACACCCTGTTTGGAAGCCACGGAACAAATATGCGGATAAACCAACCTTTCAGATGCGACTTCGGCTGCAACATTTTTATAGGGAATAATTTTTTCGCCAACTTCAACCTGACTATTTTAGACGAAGGCAAAGTATCAATAGGCGACAACGTTTTTATCGGACCTAATGTAAACATATTTACAGCATGCCATCCAATTGATCCGGCGGAACGAAATACAGGCGTAGAATGGGCTGAACCTGTCACCATAGGAAATAATGTATGGATTGGGGGAGGGGCCACAATTCTTCCGGGAATAACAATCGGGAACAACGTGGTTATTGGTGCCGGCTCGGTTGTGACAAAGAATATATCTGGCAACTCTGTTGCTGCAGGCAACCCAGCCAGAATAATAAAACATTTAACACCAGGCAATAATTGCCATGACACAGTAGAACCATGCTAATGTGGAATCCGTGGCATGGATGCCATAAAGTAAGCGCCGGATGCAGACATTGCTATGTTTATAGGGAGGATGCAGCTTTTGGCACGTCAATATCCCCATCTGTAGTACGAAAAACAGCTTCATTCAGCCTGCCATTAAAACTTGACCGCACAAAAAACTGGAAACACCCTTCCGGAAGCATATTCGGACTATGCTTTACATCCGACTTTCTAATAGAAGAAGCCGACGAATGGCGTCAGGAAATATGGGAAATAATCCGGCAACGCAGCGACTGTACCTTTTTATTTTTCACCAAACGCATTGAACGCCTTGACAGCCTGCTCCCCTCCGACTGGAACGAGGGCTACGAAAATGTTGCCGTAGGGTGTACTGTAGAAAACCAAGACCGGGCAAATTTCCGAATGCCTATATTCTTAAATTTGCCAATCAGGCACAGGCTTATAATAATAGCACCAATGCTTGAAAAAATAAATATATCGCCATACCTAGACCCCCGATTAATAGATGAAGTTTCTGTAGGAGGGGAATCAGGCAAGTTTGCCCGGGCAATAGACTATAACTGGGTTCTTGACATACGCCGCCAGTGCATAGATCACAATGTTCCATTCTGTTTTCATCAAACCGGCTCTCATTTTATAAAACAAGGACATTTATACCATATTCCCCGGCAACACCAACACTCACAGGCACTAAAAGCCGGAATAAACACCATTATCAGACAATAGTTGCAAGCATATACACTGCCGACATTCATATAAATCACGAATACATTAAAAAATCATTAACAACAACTGACAGACAATAGCAATATGAAAGCAAATATACCTTTTGAATTGACAAATGAACAACGTAAATACTTAGGATTATCTCCTGTTAATGACACATGGGAGTTAGTCTATTTTGCCGGACAATATTTATATTATGATGGCAACATAATTCGTAAAAAAATAACAATAGATGATGACGGTTCGTATTATGAAGCTGAATTATACGAGACTACAGAAGGAAACCGCACAATCCTTTTGCCCAAAACCAAACGGGGAAAGCCTAAAAAGATGAATTATACAGCAACATTGTCTTTTTATCCGTTTGGTGTATATTTCAGTTTTTCCGCACAACAAATAATAATTGGCAATTATACAACTCAAACAACATTCTACCATGAAGAACCCCAAAGAAACCTATCTTTGAAAGAATGGCTGAGCAAATGGATTTCAGAAACAACAGAAGAAGACTTGAAAGAAATTGAGCTTTACAGAAATGCCAAACGGCAACACGTAAAATATCGAGAGGGAGATTTCTTTGCCTTTAAGATTGGAAGAAAGAAATGGGGATTTGGACGTATTGTTTTGAATATTACAGAACGGCGCAAGTCCGTAACATTTAAAGATCAAAAGAATTACGGATTAACCAATCTAATGGGAAAGGCTTTATATATAATGGTTTATCAAAAAATAGCAGAAACAACAGATATTGACATAAATGAGTTGTCTTTGTGTGGAGCTTTACCTGTTCAAGCCATTATGGATAACCATTTTTATTATGGTGAATACAAAATAATAGGAAACCGGCCTGTCATGGCAGACGAATGGGAGCCTATAATATCATATGGTAGAAGCATCGATATACAAGATAGGGATACAGTGTATTTACAATACGGACTGATATTCAAAGAAACAACCATTGATAAATTTGACAAATATTTGATAGACCATGACGGCAATATCAATCCTTACCGTAAAGAAGGTATTGGTTTTGGTATCAATTATTACTCTATAATAGAAAGTTTGATATCTGAATATGGAATAAAACCAGCAATGAATATTCTATATAATACAGATTTACGAGCGCCGGAGAATAATAATATAAAACGTGAGATTTTTACGTTTTTTGGACTGGACGCAAATAAGAGTTATGCGGAAAATCTAAAATTAGAGATAACCAAATAAGTTGCCAACAAGGACAGGACAGTAGCTTAACACAGTCCCCAACCAAGCATCCATATACCCGAAATTTAAGCTGATAGTAAAATAAAATTGAACCCGGCATAGCCGCATATTGTTTTTACACAAACATTAATTATAAAAAGTTATGCCAACAATAATTTTACTACGACATGGCCAAAGCATATGGAATCTTGAAAATAGATTTACAGGCTGGACTGATGTAGATTTATCTGATTTAGGGAGGAAAGAGGCACAAAATGCCGGAGAGAAAATTATCAAATCCGGTTTAAAGCCTGATTTCTTTTTCACATCATACTTAAAACGGGCAATACATACATTACAGATCGCAGCCAATGTAATGGATTTAAATTGGATACCGGTTATAAAAGACTGGCACTTAAACGAACGTCATTATGGCGCACTGCAAGGGCTAAACAAAGCAGAAACAGCCAAAATATACGGCGACGAACAAGTGCTCAAATGGAGAAGGGCATACGATATTACACCACCAACACTTGAACCTGACGACAAGCGTAACCCCGCAAACGATCCAAAATACCAAGGTCTGTCATGCAACGAAATTCCGTTAACCGAATCCCTAAAACAAACAGTTGACAGGGTACGCAGTTGTTGGCAGGAAGTTATTGAACCACGGGTAAGGATATACAACACCGTGCTTATATCTGCCCATGGAAATTCTTTACGCGCCCTGGCAATGATGCTCCTGCATCTATCTCCACAGGAGGTATTGTCATTTGAAATACCCACAGGACAACCGCTTGTATTCACGGCCGACAGTCACATGAACATAATCGACAAAAAATACCTATAATTAATAACAGGTATCAAACATAAGGCATTCACAATATTTCGGATAAAACCATCCAAATGCGCAATTAAAACCCAACAAGCAAATAACGCGTTGTGCAATTTCTTACACAACGCGTTATTTGCTTGTTGGTTATTTATTCTACAATATTCCCTGAGCCATCATTGCCCGTGCCACCTTCATAAATCCGGCAACATTTGCTCCTTTTACGTAATTAGTATATCCGTCGGATTCTTTTCCGTATTTCTGGCACTGTTCATGTATTGAAGCCATAATACCCTTTAGCTTTGCATCTACCTCTTCTGCACTCCACGACAGTTTTTGAGAATTCTGAGCCATTTCAAGACCGGAAACAGAAACACCGCCGGCATTTGCCGCTTTTCCAGGTGCATATAGAATTTTTGCTTTCAGGAATTCCTTTATAGCTTCCGGAGTAGAAGGCATGTTGGCACCCTCACTTACTGCAATACATCCGTTTGACAAAAGCATTCGCGCATCATCTCCATCAAGCTCGTTTTGTGTAGCCGAAGGCATAGCTATATCGCATTTGTACCCCCATGGACGACCTCCTTCAACATATTCGCAACCATATTCTTCAGCAAATTCCCTGATTCTGCCACGATATTCGTTTTTAAGCTTGAATATATAATCTAATTGCACCTTTGTTAAACCTTCCGGCACATATATACAGCCGTCAGAATCGCTCATAGTAATTACTTTTGCACCCAGTTCAATAAGTTTTTGTGCGGTGTAAGTAGCCACATTGCCCGAGCCGGAAATAGCAACAACTTTATCCTTAATGCCTATATTACGCGTCGCAAGCATGTTCAACAAAAAGTAAACATTTCCATAGCCGGTAGCTTCAGGACGAACCAGCGATCCGCCAAATTCCAGGCCTTTTCCGGTAAATGTTCCTGTAAACTCACGGGCCATTTTTTTATACATGCCATACATGTATCCCACTTCGCGACCACCTACACCTATATCGCCGGCAGGAACATCGGTATCCGGACCTATATGACGCCAAAGTTCCTCCATAAACGCCTGGCAAAAACGCATAACTTCCATATCGCTTTTACCTCTGGGAGAAAAGTCGCTCCCCCCCTTACCACCGCCCATAGGCAATGTTGTCAGAGAGTTTTTGAAAGTTTGCTCAAAAGCAAGAAATTTAAGTATTGACTGGTTCACCGAAGAATGGAAACGAATGCCGCCTTTGTACGGACCAATAGCATTATTATGCTGAATCCTATAGCCCATGTTGTTTTGAACCTTACCTTTATCATCCACCCAGCTAACTCGGAACGAAAATATACGGTCGGGCAGACACAAACGCTCAATCAAATTGTAACGTTCAAATTCCGGATGACGGTTGTATTCTTCCTCGATTGTTGTGAGAACTTCTTCTACAGCCTGCAGGTATTCCGGTTCATGCGGAAAACGCAGTTTCAAATTGTCTAATACTTCTGTTGCTTTCATCGTAACTATAGAATAAAACTAAATAAGTGAGTTATGTAATATCTTCACCGCAAAGTTAAAACAAAATGTCGTAAACAACAAATATTTTATAACATTATTTTTCTTTTTCAACAATTAATTTGTCAAATTGATTAAATTTCACGCTTACACGAACACATTGAAAGACTACATGCAGTTATATATGGCCTGCATCAACGCCGGACGCGGATTTGTGGTAGAAAAAGCACGGTTGTCACGTGTAGGACACACACGGTTGCATAAAAAAATCATAAACATGTCATTGTCCGGGTCAACCCATACAGCCGTACCGGTAAAACCAAGATGGCCGTAAACAGATGCCGGCGCACTTTTGGCCGTCGGGCTTTTATCTGGATTATCAACATCCGGTTTGTCAAAACCCAACCCACGCCTCGATATATCACTCTTTGTTTTTGTAAATAAATCAACAGTCTCTTTTTTAAGCAGCCTTTGTCCGCCATATACGCCACCATTCAGCCACATCTGGCAAAGTTTTGCCAAATCGCCACTATTTGAAAACAATCCGGCATTTCCCTGCACTCCGCCGGAAAATGCAGCAAATTCGTCATGTACAATACCATGCCCGGTACATTTTCGTAAAAAACGGTCATTTTCTGTAGGGGCAATATTCCGTTTCTTAAAACGTCCCAACGGACGGTATCCTGTTCTTGTACATCCCAACGGCCCGAAAACATTATCTCGAACCCATTTATCATGAGGCTCACCGGTTACATTCTGCTCCATATCCATCAACAAGGCAAAATTCAAATCAGAATAAAGATACCCGTGTTTGTTACGCAGCGGCACATCATACACATGCTGCATTATCGTATCCATGGCAGCTTGTCCCACATAAACATTTCCTGCAACAGAGTAGGGGGCAGACTCCGATTTATGCGCAGATATTATATCCTTGCGCAATTTTGCATCGGCATTACCATAAACGCCCCTGTGCACTAATACGGTATTTGGCACACGTTTGCGCCGACTCAACAGTCGTCCAGTGTATGTACATGGATCCATCATTAGGTCGTACATACTGATTGATGCCGGCATACGGCTTTGATGCAGCAAAAGCTGCCTTACGGTAATTGTATCCTTCCCCTCTGTACTCATTTCCGGTATATAGGCCGATGCCGGTTTGTCCAAGCCGAAAAGGCCTTTATCGTAAGCTGCCATCACCCCCGGAAGCGTTCCGGTTATTTTACTCACGGAAGCCAGGTCATACAATGTAGAATCAGTAACTGCCACCACCCTCGACCTATCGGTAAATCCATATTGCCTGTCCAATATAACATTGCCGTTCCTTGCCACTAAAATTTGACAGCCGGGAAATGCCCCGGCTGTCATTGCTGTTTTTATTATTTTATCTATTGAATCTGCCAAAGGCAGTTTAAAGCCTGCCGACAACGGGTCGGAATAGCCTATGCGAGTCTTTGGCAGCAATATTCCCCGGCCCAACGGGGCCACACCTTTTACATTGACCGGCAATTTTCCCCTAACTTCAAATCCGCCGAAAAGTGCCTGGGCAGCATATTCCCTTGTAAGCCGGGTATTCTCGCCCATCAATAATATTGCCTCACCTGGTATTGGAGCAAAGTCTGACATCTTATATGGGTTTATAAAGAACACCGTTACAAGATTTTCACACCTTGATAGTTGTGACATTATATGACGGGCACCTTCATTGTCAGAATAAACAGCAGCAACAACTATTGAATGTTTTTTAATCCGCATCAGTTGCTGTTGAGTAAGGCCCTGTTGCGCTGCAAACGTTGAAACATCAGCATACTTTCCACAAAACCGGGTAAATTCGTTAGCTGCAGGGGCACCAATATTTACAACCGCGATTGTGTTGCTTTCCAAATTCTTAAATGGCAGCAAATCATTATCGTTTCGTATACACGTGGTCATAGCTTCAACCAAATTACGCCTAACAGCTTCCGCCTCCGGCGAATTCAGTTGCTCTAGCAAATCAGGTCTGTCAACCTTTTCCGGACGCTTTCTCAAACCAAGCACATATTTATATGTAAGAATCTTACGGCACGATTCATCTATCTGGCTTTGCGTTATTTCTCCTGATCTTAATGCGGCAAGCATTGCCTGTATTGATGCTGCAGTGTTTGCCGGCTTTAGCAACACATCGGCACCGGCCTTAAAGGCACGCAGACAATTGTCCGAATTTTTTTGCGAAGCGCCGCCCATAGTCAAGGCATCGGTAAATGCCAGGCCCTCAAATCCCATTTCATGTTTTAACAAGTCTGTCGACACAAATTTTGAAAGCGACGAAGGCGTATTAGTCTTATCGACAACAGGCACATTAAGGTGTCCTACCATTATGCCGGAATACCCCTCGTCAATAAACCGTTGAAACGGCAACAAATCAACAGAATCAAGCGTACACTTGTCATGATAAATTGTGGGCAATACCTTGTGTGAATCCA
This sequence comes from Muribaculum caecicola, assembly GCA_004801635.1. Taxonomy (GTDB): domain Bacteria; phylum Bacteroidota; class Bacteroidia; order Bacteroidales; family Muribaculaceae; genus Muribaculum; species Muribaculum caecicola. The sequence goes on from SSTG01000013.1 coordinate 12,107, forward strand.
CATTTGTATCTCCATGACCTGGAAAATGTTTGGCTACAGCCATTACTCCTCCGCTTTCCAACCCTCTGGAATATGCACAACCAAGTTCTGCAACACGCCTTGGGTCTTCCCCAAACGAACGTTTACCTATTACAGGATTAGCCGGGTCTGAATTAACATCCAATACCGGGGCAAAATTCACCTGCAAGCCTAATAGCCGGCACTGTCTGGCAGTTTCCTGTCCATACAAATAAAGCAGTTCCGGGTCCTGAATTGCACCAAGCCCCATATTATAAGGGAAGCCGCCAACGTCCTTTAAGCGCATGGCAGGGCCCCATTCGCCGTCAAGAGTAAACAACAGAGGCACTTTGGCAACCGACTGACAGTAGTCAATTAATTCCGTATATTGACGGGCTTTACCACCACTAAACAGAATGCCACCGACGGAATTATTTACAATATGATTATACAGTGTCTTTTTTGCCACAGCAATGTTTGTCGGGTCTACTACAGGCATAAACAACTGTTTAAGCCGGTCTGTTTCCGACATTGTGTTAAACACCGAGTCCACCCATTTACGGCACTGTTCACCGTCGGTTCCCTGCAATAAATTAGGAATAGTCGCATTTGCCGACGCGGCACAAGCCACAGCCAAAGCAACACCGACTATTTTAAAAATCCGTTTCATATAAATTATTTTATGTTCTAATTTTATAATCTGCTTTTATTATCAAAAATCGAAATCTCGTCAGAAGCATGTTTCCTAATATAGTCCACAACCGCATCGTCAAGCCTCATAGGACTCGATTCAACAACCTTTGCCCGTGTAAACGGCTCCATATAGTCTCCACCATCAGCTAGATAATCTATTGTCACAAACCTATAAACCTTGCTCTCGTCAATATTATTGAAATCAAAACCTTTGCTTACACAGTTCACATACCTATCCTTCATAACTGGAACAGCCTCTTTTAGATCGCGTCCGCTAATTTCCAGAACAACAAGCTTATTGTCAAACGGCATCAGCGTCATAATCATGCCCTTGGTTAGCGGTCCTTTCTTTAAAGAATTGCGCAGTCCGCCTTTATTAACAACCGCAAAATCAACAGCAGACTCAAATACGTCCTTACTTAAGGCGTACACAATATCACCAACCCAGTTACGCATCAGCACTCCGCCTTGAGGCATGTCTGTATCAAGCGTAGTCAACACCACATTTACAACAGAGTCAATACCGTTTCTATATTTATCTAATTCTTCTTTTAGAAGCAAGTCTGCCCGGTTGTCATACCTTGCATCTATGGGCAACAGCTCTGTTCTTATTTTTTTATCATCAAAGTCAATATCAATCTTACCCATGAATTTGCCCAGACTTCCGGCCTGCGCAATAACCACCGTGTCGCCAACCACATTAGGGACAAGCCATTCTCCTGAAGACCCCATTGAAGGCCCCACCATAGTATGACTGTGACCGCCAACAATAATATCTATATTCTCAGAATTTGCCGCCAATAACAAATCACTAGGAGTAGGGGGTGCCACTTCGTCATACCCTACGTGTGTCAAAGCAACCACCAAATCGGCTCCTTCCACATTTTTCAGGTACCAGGCCAAAGCATTTGCCGACTTAATGCCGTCCAAATATTCCACACCCGAACTTACATTATCTGAAATCATTCCCTTTGGATCCAGATTTATTCCTATAAAGCCCACCTTCTTGTCGCCGGCTTTACGCAACGCATACGGCTTGAACATACCTTTCAAAGGCGTATTTTCAAGCTTGTAGTTTGATGAAATCAAATCAGCGTCAACTTGTTTCCATTCCTGGGCAAGTTTATCCATACCCGAATCAAACTCATGATTGCCCAGAATCACTATATCATAACCAAGGGCATTCAGCATTTTACGTTCAGCCTCGCCCTTATATATTGAATAATACAACGACCCCTGGACAACATCGCCGGCATCAACAAGTATAACATTCGGTTCTGCAAAACGTATACTGTCAATAAGTGTCTTTCTTCTCAAAACACCCCCCAGGCCATCTGAAGCAGGATCAAGCTGGGAATGCGTATCGTTGGTATGCAGCAACACCAAATGCTGGGCAGGTGCCGGCATAGCCATAAAAACAAAAACTGACAGTAAAAATTTTCGTAACATAAAATATTTAAAATTTATCATTGTCATATCATTTAAACCAAAACGAAGTTAATAAAATCATGTCAAACAACAAAATCAACAAATTATTTCAACACAATTCAACAAACCATTATCGTATGCCGGCCTAAAAATATGTATAAAATTTGGCATGAAATTTGTTATATGATGGTTGAATGCATTAAATTTGCACTCAATTGTTCAGAACAAACGAATAACAACACTAATTTCATACATATCTTATGAACGTAACATTAGACAAAACCGGCAATGTGACCGCAAAGCTCACAGTGTCGATTGAAGAAAACGACTACAAGGCAAAAGTTGAAAAAAGGCTTAAAGAAATAGGCCGTACACACTCTATACCAGGCTTCCGACAGGGCCACGTACCGTTTGGCGAACTAAACCGCCGCTTTGGCAAACAAGTAACTTCTGATGTCATTAACGACATTGTTTACGAAGCCGCAGCAAAATACATCAGCGAAAACAAACTGCCGGTTCTCGGACAACCTATACCGGTAAACGTAACAGAGCTAGACCTTAAAAACAACAAAGATTTCACATTTCAATACGAACTTGGCCTGGCTCCGGAATTAAACATCGAGCTTGGCAAAGAAATCAAGGTTCCTTATTACAACATCAACGCATCTGACGAAATGGTTAAGGAACAGGATGAAAAATTCCGCGAACGTTTCGGAGCCCAAGTACCAGGCGAAGAAGTAGAACCGAATGCACTCGTAAAAGGAGCCATAATGGAGCTTGACGAAAATGGAAATGTAAAAACTTCCGACGATGCAATACAAATGATTAACGGCATTGTTGCTCCGATGTATTTCAAAGACCGCGAACAAGCCAAACTTTTCGAAGGCCACAAAATAAACGACAAAGTAAGGTTTAATCCCTGGAAAACCTGCGAAGGAAATCCGGCAGAACTTGCATCCATGCTTGGCGTAGACAAAGAAAAAGCCGCTGACATAAAAAGCGATTTCGAAATGGCCATATCTGAAATTATTGTCCTCCGTCCGGCAGAAGCAAACCAGGAGCTTTTCGACAATGTGCTTGGAAAAGACAAGGTAAACAACGAAGCAGACTATCTGGGCGCATTAAAAACAATGATAGAGCAAGACCTTTCTGGAAACAGCGAAATACTTTTCCGTCATGAAATTGAAAAATTTATGACAGAAAAATACGGAAACATGGAACTTCCGGCCGAAGTATTGAAAAAGTGGCTTGTTAACACCAACGAGAAAATAACCGAACAGAATGTCGACGAAGAATACACCAAAATGGAGCCTATGCTAAAATGGCAGCTGATAAAGGAACGCCTGGCAGAAGCTTGCGAAATAAAGATTGACGACAACGACCTCACAAACCATGCAAAAATGGTTGCAGCTCGTCAGTTCGCGCAATACGGCATGACAAACATCGACGACGAAACACTGTCAGACTACGCCAAACGAATTCTGGCCGACAAACAGTTCCGCCAGCGCATAATTGAAGAAACTGGCGACACAAAGCTGTTCAACGCACTCAAGGCAAAACTTTCCGTTGAAGAACAAAACGTATCGCTCGACGAATTCAAAGCCATTGCCGAAAAGGCATAATACTCAAAAAAAACAATCGATAAACCTTATCGATAAAAACAAAACTCAGGGAACGGCATCATTTGATGCCGTTCCCTGAGTTTTGCATCCACAAACAAACACAACAGCACAATCGTTTAAAATTAATTAGCCAACTTAAATATCGAATATTTTGTTATACAACGAAATTTTATTATCTTTGAAATAGAAAATCAAACATACAAGTCTATATGAACAACGATTTTAGAAACTATGCGGTGAAGCACATGGGCATAAACGGCCTTGCACTCGACCAATATATCTCAGCTGCCAATAATTCGGCAGCATCAATCAAATCAAGCTACATATCGCCCACAATAATAGAAGAACGTCAGCTAAACGTGGCACAAATGGACGTTTTTTCACGACTGATGATGGATCGTATCATATTCCTAGGTACCGATGTAAACGACTACACTGCAAATGTCATTCAGGCACAGCTGCTGTATCTTGACTCAGCCGACCCGGGAAAAGACGTATCAATATACATAAACTCGCCTGGCGGCTCTGTCTATGCCGGTCTGGGCATATACGACACCATGCAATATATATCGTCGGACGTAGCCACAATATGCACTGGAATGGCAGCATCAATGGCCGCTGTTCTCCTTGTAGCCGGTACTGCTGGAAAACGGTTCGCGTTAAAGCACTCCAGAGTAATGATACACCAGCCGATGGGTGGGGCACAAGGACAAGCCTCCGACATAGAAATAACCGCACGCGAAATTCAAAAGTTAAAAAAAGAATTATATACAATCATAGCCGACCACTCCGGAATGCCGTTTGAAAAAGTTGAAAAAGATTCCGACCGCGACTACTGGATGACCGCCGAGGAAGCACAGGGCTATGGAATGATTGACCAAGTTTTAGTTAAAGCAAAACACTAGCCAAAGCAATACAACTTTGCTTTCTAAATTCTAATTGCGCAACAGATTACATCTAAAAACGCATAAAGAACTCCCAATGGCAAAAAAACAGAACATTCCATGTTGCTCATTCTGCGGCCGTCCTTCCGACATGTCCGAAGGACTGATTCCGTCAGCCACAAACAGCAACACATATATATGTACAGAGTGCATAGACGCTATCGACCAAATGCTCAAGGAGCTAAAGCACGAGAAGAAAAATGACGAGGAAAAACCTAGTCTCGAAAGCGTCCCCAAACCACAGGAAATATGCGCATTTCTTAACCAATACGTTATTGGACAGGATTCTGCAAAAAAATACTTGTCAGTAGCCGTATACAACCATTACAAACGTCTTGCCCAGCCAAAATCTGACGACGTAGACATTGAAAAAAGCAACATAATACTTGTAGGCCCAACCGGTACCGGCAAAACTTTATTAGCCAAAACCATAGCTCGAATGCTAGACGTGCCTTTTACAATTGTTGACGCAACAGTGCTCACACAGGCCGGATACGTTGGAGAAGATATTGAAAGTTTGTTAACACGCCTTCTACAGGCTGCCGATTACGATGTAGCCAAAGCCGAAAAAGGGATAGTGTTTATTGACGAAATCGACAAAATTGCCAGAAAAGGCGACAACCCGTCAATAACACGCGACGTAAGCGGCGAAGGAGTACAGCAAGGGCTGCTAAAACTACTCGAAGGTTCCGTGGTAAATGTTCCGCCTCAAGGCGGACGCAAACACCCGGAACAACGCATGATTCCGGTTGACACCAAAAACATATTGTTCATATGCGGAGGTGCTTTCGACGGAATAGAGCAAAAAATAGCCCACAGGCTAAACACACATGCCGTCGGGTTCTCCACCGATTCTGCCAAAGCACGCGTAAATCGGGATAACTACCTGCAATACGTTGCCCCACAAGACTTAAAATCGTTTGGCCTTATACCGGAAATAATAGGGCGCCTACCCATACTCACCAACTTGGAGCCACTCGACAGAAACGCCCTAAGAAGAGTACTCACCGAGCCCAAGAATGCAATCATACGACAGTACACAAAGCTGTTCAAGATGGACAATGTCAATCTGACATTTACACCCGAAGCCCTCGACCTGATTGTAGACAAAGCGGTAGAATACAAACTTGGAGCACGCGGACTACGCTCCATTGTGGAAACAATAATGATTGACGCTATGTTTGAAATCCCGTCAACAGACAAACATGAATTCGAAGTAACGGCACAATACGCTTTGGAAAAGCTTGAAAAAGCCAACTTTGAAACCAATCATATACCGCCCAGATAGCCGACAACCAATCAAACTCAATATATCACATGGCAGCTAACGGAATGGCACTTGCAACCGAGCTAAAAAAACACTTTGGCTTCGATACATTTAAAGGAAATCAGGAAGAAGTGATAAAAAACCTGCTTGCCGGCAACGACACATTTGTGCTAATGCCAACAGGGGGAGGAAAATCTCTCTGCTACCAACTTCCTGCCCTGATGATGCAGGGCACAGCCATAATTATCTCGCCGTTGATAGCCCTGATGAAAAACCAGGTTGATGCCATGCGCAATTTCAGCGAGGACGACAACGTTGCACATTTTCTAAACTCGTCACTGACAAAAGCCGTTATTGACCAAGTAAAATCCGACATTACTGCAGGACACACCAAACTGCTGTATGTTGCACCGGAGTCACTCACCAAACAAGATACTATTGAGTTTCTTAAAACGGTACCAATATCGTTTTATGCCGTCGACGAGGCACACTGTATATCCGAATGGGGGCATGATTTCAGGCCGGACTACAGGCGTATCCGCCCAATCATAAACGAAATAAGCCGACGACCCATAATAGCCCTAACAGCCACTGCCACTCCAAAAGTGCAGCACGATATACAGAAAAATCTCGGAATGCTCGAAGCCCGGATATTCAAGTCCTCTTTCAACCGAAGCAACCTGTTTTACGAAATACGTGCAAAAAGCCAGAACACCGACCGCGACATTATACGGTTTATAAAACAGCAAGACGACAAAAGCGGAATCGTATACTGTCTTAGCCGCAAAAAAGTTGAAGAACTAACCGAGCTTTTACAGCTAAACGAAATAAACGCTCTACCATATCACGCCGGTCTCGACCCAAACACGAGGGCAGCCAACCAGGATGCTTTTATCATGGAAAAAGTATCCGTCATTGTTGCAACAATAGCCTTCGGAATGGGTATCGACAAGCCCGACGTAAGATTTGTGATACATTACGACATACCTAAATCACTCGAAGGCTATTACCAGGAAACCGGGCGCGCAGGGCGCGACGGAGGTGAAGGCCACTGCATAACGTTTTATTCCTCTAAGGACCTTGCCAAAATGGAAAAATTCATGCAGAACAAGCCTTTAGTCGAACAGGAGATAGGTCGACAATTATTAATCGAAACCGCAGCATATGCAGAATCGTCTGTTTGCCGACGAAAAATGTTGCTACATTATTTCGGCGAAGAATACAATATTGACAACTGCGGAAACTGCGACAATTGTTTAAACCCCAAAAAACAAGTGGAAGCTAAAGACGAACTTTGTGCCACAATTGAAACCGTAATGGCATTGAATGAAAAATTCAAGGCAGACCACATCGTAGATGTAATGCTTGGAAAAAGCACTGCAGCCATAAAAACCTATGACCACAAAGGCCTTGAAGTGTTCGGATGCCTCGAAGGCTCCGATGCAAAAACATTAAACACAGTAATTCGCCAGGCCATTCTGGAAGGATATCTCGATAGAGACATCGAGAACTTCGGAATAATCCAGCTAACCGACAAAGGAAAAAAATATTATAAAAAGCCGACATCATTCAAAATTGTTGAAGATACCGACTTTGCCGACGAAGAATCTGAACCCGTAATGAAGGGTGGGGCATCATGCGCCGTCGACCCCGAACTTTACAACATACTCAAAGACCTGCGCCGGAAACTCGCAAAAAAACTGGAACTGCCGCCATACGTAATCTTTCAGGACCCGTCGCTTGAAGCAATGGCAACAACATATCCAATCACAATAGAGGAACTCCAGAACATTCCCGGAGTAGGGTCGGGCAAAGCCAAACGATACGGCGACGAATTCATAAAAGTTATCAAATCTCATGTAGAAGAATACGAGATAGAACGTCCGGAAGATCTTCGTGTCAGGAGCGTGGCAAACAAGTCAAAGCTCAAAATCTCAATCGTCCAAGGAATTGACCGAAAAATTCCCCTAGATGCTCTTGCCGAAAGCAAAGGACTGGAATTCAACGAACTGCTAGACGAAATTGAAGCCATTGTTTATTCCGGAACAAAGATCACAATCGACTATTTTTTAAATGAGATAATGGACTACGACCGTCAGGCCGACATTTTTGAATATTTCAGGGAAAGCGATACCGACAACCTAGCACAAGCTATTGACGAACTTGGCAATGAATATTCCGAAGAAGAAATACGTTTAGTACGCATTAAATTCTTGTCAGAACTAGGAAACTGACAACATCCGCTCGATATATGAGTATAGTTATAATAAAATATAATGCCGGAAACGTATATTCCGTACAATGTGCCTTGGCACGTATTGGGGCAGATGCCATAATAACCGACAATGCCGATATAATACGCAATGCCGACAAAGTAATATTTCCAGGCGTAGGCGAAGCTGGTGCAGCAATGCATCACCTTCGCCAAACCGGGCTTGACAAAATAATAACCAGCCTTCAAAAGCCAACACTAGGCATTTGTATAGGCCAACAGCTAATGTGCAGCCACTCCGAAGAAGGCAACACGGAATGCCTTGGTATTTTTCCAGACAAAGTAATCAGGTTTCAACAACCCGACAATACATTCAAGATCCCACATACAGGATGGAATACCGTACAGATAACGGCAGAAAAAGGTATTATTCCACAGGAAATGAATGATGCATGGGTTTATTATGTCCATAGCTACTATGTACCGGTAGGAAGCCATACAACGGCTGTTACCAATTATATAAGCCCTTTCTCTGCCGCAATGAAGCGCAACAACTTCTATGCCACACAGTTTCACCCGGAAAAAAGCGGTGATGCAGGTTCACGCATACTTAAACACTTTCTTGACCTATGATAGAATTTATCCCGGCAATTGACATTATTGGCGGTAAGTGCGTAAGGCTGACACAAGGAGAATATTCCTCGTCAACAGTCTATGCAAACAACCCGTTAGACATGGCTATGAAATTTGCCGATGCCGGTTGCAGGCGGCTGCACCTTGTCGATTTAGATGGCGCAAAATCAAATCACATTGTAAACTACAAAGTTCTCGAAAGAATTGCATCACGCACAAATCTAATAATTGATTTTGGCGGAGGCATAAAAACATCTGCCGATGCAGAAATAGCCTTCAACTCAGGAGCGTCAATGATAACAGGAGGAAGCATTGCTGTTAAAAATCCGGACATATTCACAGAGTGGATAAATAAGTACGGCCCTGAAAAATTGATACTTGGAGCAGATGCACGAAACGGGAAAATAGCAGTACAAGGCTGGACCGACAGTTCCGAAATAGATATAATCCCGTTCATAACAGACTACCATTCCAAAGGAATTACACAGGTAATCTCTACAGACATCTCACAAGACGGCACATTGCTCGGCCCATCCGTACAACTATATAAAGACATACTGAACGCCGTACAAGGCATGTATGTAATAGCAAGCGGAGGCATAGGCAACATTCAGCATGTAAAGCAGCTCGATGAAGCAGAAATCCCTGCCGTAATAGTTGGAAAAGCTATATATGAAGGCAAAATAACATTTGCCGAAATAGAAAAACTAAATGTCGGAAACGCATAACAAACAATGCTAGCAAAACGAATAATCCCATGCCTTGACGTAAAAAACGGAACAACGGTAAAAGGCGTGAACTTTGTAAACTTCCGTAATGCCGGCGACCCGGTAGAACTTGGCCGCCAGTATAGCGATGCCGGTGCCGACGAACTGGTATACCTTGACATTACCGCATCGCACGAAGGACGCAAAACATTTGTCGACCTCGTGCGCCGTGTGGCTGCAAACGTCAGCATACCGTTCACCGTAGGCGGAGGCATATCGTGCGTTACCGATGTCGACACATTGTTAAATGCCGGTGCCGACAAAATAACAATTAATTCTTCAGCCATACGGAACCCCCAATTAATATCCGACATAGCAAACCGCTTCGGCTCACAGGTATGCGTTGTAGCTATCGACGCATATCAGGACAACGGGAACTGGGAATGCTATCTAAACGGAGGCCGCATCCCTTCCGGACTCAACCTGTTCGAATGGGCGCATCAGGCCCAGGAACGCGGCGCCGGCGAAATATTGTTCACATCGATGAATCACGACGGCGTTAAAACCGGTTTTGCTACAACCGCCTTAAAAACGTTGTCACAAAATCTGACAATACCAATAATTGCATCAGGAGGCGCCGGTACATATAGTCATTTTTACGACGTATTTGCAAATGCAGGTGTCGATGCCGCGTTGGCAGCAAGCATTTTCCATTTCAAGGAAATAGAAATAAACCTCCTCAAGGACTACCTTGTTAAAAATGGCATAACAATCAGACAATAAAATAATCAATAATACGATGTTCAACCTAGACTACACAAAACTCAACGGACTCATACCGGCCATAATACAGGATGATGTGACTAAAAACGTGCTTATGCTTGGATTCATGAACCAGGAAGCATACAACAAAACCGTTGAAACAGGGAAAGTAACTTTTTTTTCACGTACAAAAAACCGTCTTTGGACAAAAGGCGAAGAAAGCGGACATTTCCTTAACGTTGTTTCCATAGAAGAAGACTGCGACCATGATACACTGCTAATAAAGGTAAACCCCGTAGGACCCACATGCCACAACGGAACCGATACATGTTTCGGCACTGAAAACAAAGCAGGTGTAGAATTTTTCCGTTATCTTCAGGACTTTATTGCAAAACGGCACAAGGAAATGCCGGAAGGCTCCTATACAACGTCCCTGTTTAAAAAAGGAATAAACAGAATGGCACAAAAAGTAGGAGAGGAAGCTGTAGAAACCGTGATTGAGGCCACAAACGGAACTATTGACGGATTCGTTTACGAAGCATCCGACCTTATCTACCATCTAATTGTACTACTAACCGACAAAGGACTCCGGATAGAAGACCTTGCCGAAGAACTAAAAAGCCGCCATAAAGCATAAACAAAGCCGATACTCAAAATGAAGATAGTCGATTATAAAAACGTAGAGCTTTTACGACAGGAACACATTGTGTTAAAAAATGTCACCATATCCATAGAAGAAGGCCAATTCAACTATATAATAGGCAAAGTAGGTAGCGGCAAAAGTTCGCTGCTGAAATCCATGTACGCCGAAATTCCTGTAGAAAACGGCGAAGCTCGTGTTCTCGACTACGATCTAACAACAATACGCCGGCGCGATATCCCCATGCTAAGGCGCAAAATCGGAATTGTTTTTCAAGATTTCCAGCTGCTCACCGACAGGTCTGTACATGACAACCTTCAGTTTGTGCTAAAAGCCACAGGATGGACCGACAAAGAGTCTATCGAAGAACGTATATGCCAGGTGTTAAAACAGGCTGGAATGGAAAACAAATCCTACAAAATGCCGCATGAACTTTCAGGTGGCGAACAGCAGCGCATAGTCATTGCACGGGCACTGCTAAACACACCTCAGTTAATTCTGGCAGACGAGCCAACCGGAAACCTCGACCCGGCAACGGCCGAACAAATTGTATCGTATCTTCACGAAATTGCAGCATCAGGCACAGCTGTCATAATGGCAACACACAACCTGTCGTTTGTACAACAATTCCCCGGGCGACTCATGCGTTGCGAAAACAAGCACATAATTTTAGAGAATTAAGCCTAATCACGCAATGCTCAAACACTTTTTGTAAGAATTATTTGCTAAATTTGCAAAATAAACATCTATCCAAATATCTGAAGAAATGAAAGTATTAAAATTTGGAGGCACGTCTGTAGGTTCGGCTCAACGCATTAAAGATGTTGCCAAACTTGTTGCCAGCAGAGGAAACAATATAATTGTACTGTCTGCTATGTCCGGCACCACAAACACGCTTGTTGAAATCTCCGACTACCTGTATAAGAAAAATGTGGACGGGGCCAAAGAAACAATCAATAAGCTTGAGGCCAAATATGCCGACACCATAAACGAGCTTTTCCCTGACAATAAAGAAGCCCGTTCAACTGCCGAAAAAGAAATAAAGGCAATTTTCAACTATATTCGTTCATTTACAAAAGATATTTTCACACTTTTCGAAGAAAAAGAAATTCTTGCCCAAGGTGAAATGATGTCTACGGCACTGATGCATATATATATGCAAAGCCAGGGCGTAGAAGCCGTAATGCTGCCGGCACTGGAATTCATGCGTACCGACAAAAACGGAGAGCCAGACTTCCATCATATACGACAGAAGCTCACGGCACTGCTTAGCCGGTACACCGATGCGCCATTATACATCACACAAGGATTCATATGCCGTAACGCATACGGCGAAATAGACAACCTGCAGCGCGGAGGCAGCGATTATACGGCCTCTCTTATCGGTGCGGCTGTAAACGCCGACGAAATAGAAATTTGGACAGACATTGACGGAATGCACAACAACGACCCTCGTTTTGTTGAGAATACCCGTCCTGTACACAACCTGCATTTCGAAGAAGCAGCCGAACTTGCCTATTTTGGGGCCAAGATACTTCATCCTACATGTATTTTGCCTGCAAAATTGAACAACATACCAGTCAGACTGTTAAACACAATGCAGCCCGACGCTCCGGGCACACTCATAAACAATGCACCCGGAGGAAAAACAATCAAAGCCGTTGCGGCAAAAGACAATATAACTGCCATAAAAATAAAATCCGGACGCATGCTGCTTGCCTACGGATTCCTCCGCAAAGTATTCGAAGTATTTGAAACATATCAGACTCCTATCGACATGATAGCCACGTCTGAAGTCGGAGTATCGCTAACCGTCGACAGCGAGCGCAACCTCGACAGAATTCTTGACGATTTGCGAAAATTCGGAACAGTAACCATTGACCGCGATATGGTAATAATATGCGTTGTAGGCGACTTGGAATGGCAAAACCGCGGATTCGAGGCAAAGGCCCTTGATGCCCTTAAAGACATTCCGGTACGTATGATATCATACGGAGGAAGCAACTACAACATTTCGTTCCTGGTGCGTAGCAAGGACAAAGTGCGTGCGCTTAAATCACTTAGCGAACATTTGTTCAACAACAACTAAACACAACTCTCCAAAACACCTATGTATTCACTATCTGAAAACAAGTTGCCCAAACAACAAACACCATACTATCTATACGATTCATCGCTGCTTAAAGCCACTCTGGCACAGATAACCGACTACACGGCCACCTCGCCATTTAAGGTTCATTATGCCATTAAGGCTTGTGCCAATCCGGCCATACTGGACATAATAGCAAAGGCCGGGTTCGGAGCCGACTGCGTAAGCGGCGGCGAAATAAAGGCGGCAGTCAAGGCAGGCTTCAATCCCGAATCAATAGTCTATGCCGGTGTAGGAAAGAGTGACGAAGAAATTCGTTATGCACTTAGTTGCGGAATAGGGTGCTTCAACGTAGAATCAGTGGAAGAACTTGAAATAATTCAGGAAATAGCCGCCGCCGAATCAAAAATAGCAACCGTGGCACTACGTGTCAACCCCGACATCGATGCGCATACCCACCACTACATAACAACCGGATTAAAAGAAAACAAATTCGGAATAGACCTGCGCATGCTGGACAATGCAGTTGCAAAAGCAACCAACATGGCAAACATAAAACTCTGTGGACTGCATTTTCATATCGGTTCGCAAATAACCACAATGGAGCCGTTTGTATTGCTTTGCAAAAAAATAAACCAGTTGTTAGCAAAATTCCAATCGGAAGGAATCAACATTACCCAGGTAAACGTTGGCGGAGGTCTTGGCATTGACTATGAGCATCCCGATGAAAACCCGTTTGCCCCATTCAAGCCATACTTTGATACATTCCGCCAAAACCTTGACTCCGGTAAGATTTCACTGGTGCATTTCGAACTAGGCCGTTCGGTGGTTGCTCAATGCGGCACCCTTATTTCAAGGGTGCTCTATGTTAAGCAAGGAGTAAATAAAAAGTTCGTAATTATTGATGCCGGAATGAACGACCTCCTTCGTCCGGCCCTTTACGGAGCGCATCACAACATTGAAAACATCAGTAACACAGATTCCACTGCCGTAGAACGCTACGATGTGGTAGGCCCCATATGCGAATCGTCCGACATATTTGCCACCGACGAACTCCTTCCAATAACACAGCGTGGCGACCTGATAGCAATCCGTTCGGCCGGAGCATATGGCGAAACAATGGCATCAACCTATAACATGCGCACACTTACACCTTACGTCATTGTCTAACAAAAACCGCACATAGCCCCAAACCGTACAATATAATGTGTACGAAAACGCCTCAATTGTCCGTTTTCGTACACATTTGTTTTACAATACACCTTGACTATTACCCACTTACGCTCTTGGTACGGTTTATGTTAGTTATTATTGCGAAATAATACTACTAACATGGACCAACAAATATCACCACAAGAAATCCGTAGCGCCAGGTTAAAGCGCATAAAAAAATTATAATAATATCAGGCATTACCGTGGTATCAATTGCCGCCGTAATAATGTCAATACGCCCCAGCATAAAAAGAACGGCAATAACATTGTCTACAACATTGGCAACAACTATTCCGGCCACAGGAATTGTTGTACCGGCAATAGAAGAAATAATAAATTCGCCGATTACCACAAAAATAATCGAAGTATACCGTCGGGCAGGCGACTCTGTCGACGTTGGTACACCGTTACTGCGTCTCGACCTGCTTACAGCCGATTCAGAGCGTAAAAAACTTGCCGACGAATGCCAGATGAAAAGCCACGAAATAGAACAGGCAAAAATAAGCAACAAAACATATCTCTCAAACCTTTCAATGCAGATTAAGGTAAAAGAAATGTCTGTCAACCACACCGCTGAAATAAGGAGCCAAAACCGGGTAGGGGATTACACAGTGGGGCATTCCGGCAGCATAAGGGGCAATTTCATACTGCTGATAGCTAAACAAAACACCTTCCTTAACCATAACCGGAGGCATTGCAGGAAATGGGAAATCATTTAATTTAACCAACAGGCACTCTTCTAAAAGCGAGTCATTTTCAGCCTTAAAGTAATCTTTCCCCACAGCAGTCTTAACTAACGCTTTAACGGCATCCATATCCGAAGGTTTAAACATATTCCACCCAATGCTTTCTCCATTATCTTTTTTAAAAGTAACGGCTTTAAACAAAGTACCGCCATGTGCACCGCCCATATAACAATAACTATTTGAATAATATGTAAGTACTTTTTCTGACTCATACATCGGCCCAATATTCCATCTGTTATCATATTGCGATTCATAGTCCGGAAAATCCTTCATAATAGCATCAAGTTCTGCCTTCGTACTGTCTAGCTGCTGCTTAACGGCAAATCTAACAAGATCCTCGCCCGTATTAAATTTTTTATCACGCACATTAAGCTGGGCACCAATCCAGCCTCGCACGCTGTCAACAAGAACCGATTCTTTACCGTCAGGGTACATTACCGAAACAGAACATATACCCGAAGCTTTTCCCACAACAACTGAATCAGTATAACCAACCGAATCCGTTGTGAACACGCCTGTAGCATGTACTTCTCCTACACCTTTTGATTTTGACCCAGAACACGAGGCTGTAAGCAACAGGCACGAAGAACAACATATAGCAATCAATACCGAATAAATCAATTTCATAAGTATAATATCATTAGTTTTACAAATTATTTAGCTTCAAACATATAACAACTAAAAACAATTTTTGCTCAAAACGGTGTGCCGAACCATAATGCCCGGCACACCGTCTGTCTTGAGAGATAAAATGAAGGTTATTCGTCTGTCTGTGTATCAGAATAAGCTTTTAATAGTTTTTCTTGTACATCAGACGGAACAAGTTCATACGATGAGAAACGCATACTGAACGACGACCGGCCTCCGGTAATGGAGCTTAAAGCCGTTGAATACGATGCCATTTCCTTCAACGGGACACGAGCCTGTATTTTTTCAAAACCATTTTCGCTCGACATACCCATAATAATGGCCCTACGTCCTTGGAGGTCGCTCATAACATCGCCCATAACATCGGCCGGAACCATAACGTCTACATCATACACCGGCTCTAATATCTTTGGATTAGCATTGCGGAAAGCTTCTGAAAAAGCATTGCGTCCGGCCAGACGGAACGAAATTTCATTAGAATCAACAGGG
>SSTG01000140.1 GCA_004801635.1 Muribaculum caecicola
TCGACTGAAAATTAAGTGTTTAACAGCATAAATTTAATTTTTGTCATCTACTAAAATGATCCATTTAAAAAACATTAACAAAACATATACCGGAGCGGTTCCACTTCATGTGCTTAAAGGTATAAATCTCGATATAAGCCGGGGAGAATTAGTCTCTATCATGGGAGCTTCCGGATCCGGAAAATCAACGCTGCTAAATATACTTGGAATATTAGACTCCTACGATACGGGCGCATACACACTTAACGGCCAACTGATAAAAAATCTAAGTGAAAATAAGGCGGCAGAACTTCGAAACAAATTAATTGGGTTTGTATTTCAGTCGTTCAATTTGATAAGCTACAAAAACGCACTTGAGAATGTGGCTTTACCCCTGTTTTACCAAGGTGTTTCACGTCGCAAACGAAACACCCTTGCGTTGGAGCAGCTCGATAAAATGGGACTTAAGGACTGGGCACACCATTTGCCAAGCGAACTGTCGGGCGGACAAAAACAACGTGTGGCAATTGCCCGAAGCCTAATAACAAACCCGGCAATAATACTGGCTGACGAACCTACGGGCGCACTCGACAGCAGGACATCGGTAGAAGTAATGAAAATATTTCGTCAGTTGAATCAAGAAGGCATGACAATTGTAATTGTTACGCACGACCCGAATGTCGGGGAGCAAACAAACAGAATTATACGTATTTCAGACGGTATTATTATATAATAACCCACTTACATGCTAGACACATTTAAAGAAATATGGCAAACTATGTGCACCAACAAGTTGCGCACGGCATTGACCGGAATTGCCGTAGCATGGGGCATATTTATGCTTATTATACTGGTTACGCTGGCACAAGGTGTCCTAAACGCATTTTCAAGCACAGACATGGCTCAGTCGCCTAACGTAATACAGCTATGGGGCGGATATGCATATAAGCCATATCACGGTTTGCCGTCAGGTCGCAGAATCCAACTGAAGGAAGACAACCTGCAGCAAATAGAACGCGCCCTGCCCAAATATGTAGAATCGGCTTCAGGCGAACTCAGAAACAGGGGGACACTCAGTTCTATTAATGAAACTGCAACAAAGTCATATTGCGGAGTATTTCCCGACGCACAGTATCAGAACGTAATCGATGTAAAAGATGGACGTTTTATTAACAGCAAGGATCTGGAAGAACAACGAAAAGTAATAGTACTTGACGGAGTCACATCCAAGGCATTGTTTAACACTACGGATAGCGTTATCGGAAAAATAGTACAATTAAACGGTTTGGCATTTACTGTAGTTGGTGTGTACGACCATGAATGGAAAAGCGACAATTATATTCCATATACTACGGCAAAGGCAATAACCGGGTTTAACGACAAAATAAGCCCTATCAGGGTGAATATAAAAAATGTTTCAACAATAGAAGATGGCGAACGCCTTGAAAAAGATATACGCACCGAGTTGAGCAAATCGCACCAGTTTGATCCTACCGATGAAAGCGCGCTATGGATATGGAACAAATTTACCGGGGTGCTTCAGACAAACAAAGCATTGGGGATACTCAACCTAACCTTATGGGTTATCGGCCTGCTCACCCTTATAACCGGCATTGTGGGCGTAAGCAACATTATGTTTGTATCCGTTCGGGAAAGGACTCATGAAATTGGCGTACGTCGTGCCATAGGAGCAAAACCACGTTTAATTCTCTCGCAGATTATACTTGAAAGCGTGGTACTGACCACGGTGTTTGGCTACATTGGAATAATCATGGGTGTATTCGGCACAGAAATCCTGGATTATTACTTTTCCGATGTCGAATTCTTGTCGGGGTTAAAAGTAGATATTGCATTGGCTTTCAATGTAACAGGCGTACTTATCGTGTCAGGGGCACTGGCTGGAATATTCCCGGCTTTGCGCGCTTTAAAAATTAACCCCGTAGAGGCATTGCGTACAGAATAAAAAAAACAGTAACGCCAATGAAGTATCAGTTTTTTGACATAGACAACTGGAAAGAAATATCAGCTACATTATCTCGCAACAAGACAAGGACATTTCTAACCGGATTCGGCATATTTTGGGGTACGGCCATGCTTGCCTTGCTATGGGGTGGGGCACAAGGATTGCAGGACCTTCTTAAAAACAATTTTAAAGGGTTCTCTACCAATAGTGCCGTAATGTGGTCGTGGCGCACTACTATTCCATATAAAGGTTATGAGAAGGGGCGCTATTGGAATATGACCGTTGAAGATATTGATGCAATACGTAATAATATAACGGAAATAGCGGAAATTTCCCCTATGGCATCGCGCAGTGCAACAATGAAACATGGAATCAAATCGTATGCAAATAGTATTCAAGGAGTTGACGGCAACTATATTGATGTAATCACACCCAAGATAACTGAAGGCCGATTTATAAACGATTCGGATATGCGCGAGGGTAAGAAAGTGTGTGTAATCGGTCAGCATGCCGCAGCCGAACTGTTCGGAACTACTTCGCCATTGGGTAAATATGTAGAGGTCAACAATATCTATTACAAGGTAATCGGCATATCTGCGCGTCAGTCCGACATACGGTTCAATGTGGACATAGAAGAATGCATTACCATACCTTTGTCAACCATGCGCAAGGCATATAACCTTGGCAATTTCGTTGAAGAATTTATATTTACAATGAAGCAAGGATATGTGCCGGCCGATGTAAAACCCCGTATAACACGAATGTTGGGTAAAAGGCATTCAATACATCCGGATGACGACCGTGCATACGGGTATTTCGATGTTTCGGAGCAGTTTAAAACCGTAGACAATCTATTTACAGGAATTAATGTACTTGCGCTATTTGTTGGGCTAGGCTCGTTGCTGGCCGGTATAATAGGCATTGGGAACATAATGTGGATTATTGTCAAGGAGCGCACTCAGGAAATCGGTGTAAGGCGTGCCATAGGGGCCAAGCCTCGCGACATAATTGTACAGATTCTTTCAGAAGGTGTCGTTCTAACTTCCATAGCAGGTATGGCCGGAATATGTTTTGCAGTGCTTATACTTTCAATAGCGGCAATTGCAACATCCACAGACGGAGTTATATTCCGCTTTCAACTTGAATTTTCACATTCAATAGCCATACTTTTAACTTTCTTGGTGCTTGGAACCATGGCCGGACTTATACCTTCGGTGAAAGCAATGCGCATCAAGCCCATAGAGGCACTTAATGACAAATAAATTATCGCAGAATTAAAAAAAAATTATTATACGATGAAAAAGTTTTTTCGCATAGCGTTATGGTCAGTGATAGCACTGATATTTATAGGAACATTTGTTTACCTTTATCTTAATTCGCAAAAAGCGGATATCGTGTACAACCTGGTTAATCCCAAAATAGGGAATATACAGAGGTCAACTGTATTAACCGGCAAAATTGAACCTCGCGATGAAATAGAAATAAAGCCGCAGATATCCGGTATTATATCCGAGATAAATGTTGAACCCGGTGACAATGTGCATTCTGGCGACATTATAGCTAAGATTAAAGTGATTCCAGAAGCATCACAACTGTCGTCGGCACAGAACAGGGTGGATGTAGCCAAAATATCGCTTCAACAGGCAAAGTCCGATTTTGACCGTTCAAAAGCCCTATATGACAAAAAATTCATAAGTCGCGAGGAGTTTGAGAAATCGGAAACCGAATATAAAAAAGCAAAAAAAGAACTGGCATCGGCTGAAGATGCCCTTATGATTGTAAGTGAAGGTGTTTCAAGTATTAATGTACAGCAGAGCAACACACTGGTACGTGCAACCATAGACGGCATTATATTAGAAGTACCTGTAAAGGTAGGGTCGTCGGTAATACAGGCCAATACCATGAACGATGGTACAACAGTGGCCAAAATTGCAGATATGAGCAACCTTATTTTCAAAGGCAAAGTTGACGAAACAGAAGTTGGCATGCTCAAAACCGGAATGCCAACTTCCATATCAATAGGTGCGCTGCCCAATATAACGCCTGATGCTGTAATAGAATATATTGCGCCAAAAAGCACAGAAGACAACGGTGCTAATACGTTCGAACTAAAAGCAGCTATAACGGTTCCTGATTCCGTTAATTTGCGTGCCGGCTATAGTGCAAATGCCAATATTATACTTGAAAAAGCCGATTCGGTAATAACTATACCGGAAAGCGTTGTAGAGTGGGGTGCTGATTCTTCATTTGTGTATATTCTTACTGACTCTTTGCCCAAACAGACGTTTAAACGCGTAGCCATACAGACCGGTGTGTCGGATGGCATGAACATTGAAGTAAAAAGTGGAATTACCACCGATGTAAGTATTCGTGGTTTTGAAAAGAAATAAAACAGTTGTACAATGAAAACACGTATAGCAATTTTATTGCCTCTATTGTTTGTGGCAATTACGGTTCATGCGTCGGCATGGACTCTGGACAGCTGTGTCAATTATGCAATTGAACACAACATAGACATCAAGCTTCGAGGCGCAGATGCAGAGTCAAGCCGTCTGCAAATAACCCAGGCCAAATCGCGCTATCTGCCTACACTAAGCGGATATGCAAATCAGTCGTGGAATATAGGCCGTGGTTTGACATCGCAAAACACCTATGCAGATAGAAATACAACCAACACGTCATTAGGGGCACAGCTTAATTTGCCTGTATTCGACGGTTTGAGTACACCTCGTCAGGTAGAATATGCAAAAGCTTCGTTAGCTGCAGCTCTTGAACAGTTTGAAGCAGCCAAAGACGATGTTACACTAAATGTCATGGCCGCGTATCTTCAAGTTCTATATACAAAAGAATTATATGAAGTTGCCAAACACCAGGTAGATTTATCTGACTTTGAGCTTAGGCGACAAAGTGCACTGCTAGAGGCAGGAAAGATACCTGAAGTTGATTTGCTGGAAGCAGAATCGCAACTTGCCCAGGACAAGTTAAGCATGGAACAGGCTGACAACGATTGGCGCCTTGCCCTGGTTGACTTGGCTCAGTTACTTAACCTTGAAGACATTTCCGATTTCGATATAGTGCCACTGGAAAACAGTCAGCAATACGAAGTATTGATTCAAATGCCCGAACAAGTATATGCCGACGCGTTGAAACACAATCATTCCGTACGGGCTTCCCGTCTGGCTGTCGATGCTGCAGATAAATACATAAAAGTTGCAAAAACAGGATATATCCCGTCATTGTCGTTTAATGCCAGCGTAGGAAGCAACTATTATACGGTAAGCGGCATGAACAATGAATCGTTTGCACGACAATTAAAAAACAACTACAGTACCGGATTCGGCTTGACGCTCTCTGTTCCGATTTTCGATGCATTTCAAACGCGAAATGCAGTAAGAAGGGCAAAAGTTCAGCGTATAACTGCAGAATTACAGAACCAGCAAGTTGAACAGAATTTATATAAAACAGTACAACAGGCTTATTTTAGGGCTGATGGTGCACAAAAAAAACTGAAAGCGGCTATTGTAGCAGAAACAGCCGCACAAAAAGCATTTAAAGCAATGAGTGAAAAGTATGGTATTGGACGGGCCACACCTACTGAATATGAACAGGCTAAGAATAAGGCTTTGCGCACCAAAGCCGAAGCTTTGCAGGCCCATTTTGAACTCATACTCCGGACACGTATCCTTGACTTTTATACCCGAGGAAACATATAACTGTAAATTTTAATATAAAGGAATGGCCAGGATGCAGAAAAGCAACCAGGCCATTCCTTTATAATTAACGTGAGTTCGATATAAGAATTCAGTTATTCAATAATAAAACAATCAGCCATTTAGTGCAAAACTAAGTGGCTGATTTTCTTGGTAGTCTCACGAAAAATTAGTAAATTTATAGTGTTCAATTACAACATTTACAGGTATTTACCGCTATGATTACCGAGGACAAAATTACTGAAATTTTCTGTCTTGCCGATGATTTCTGCAAGTATTTTTCATCTGAACTCAAAAAGCATCAGCTCTGTGATGGCAAGAAGCATCGCAATAAGCCGGGACGGCTTTCCGATGCCGAGGTCATCACCATCCTGA
>SSTG01000141.1 GCA_004801635.1 Muribaculum caecicola
ATCTTAACAATCATATAGTCGACCGACGGAGCCACATATGCCGAATTGGGCGTACCCATTTCACCTATCTGGTCAAGCGTGTACCCAAGCGCCAGTTTTGCCGCTACAAATGCAAGCGGATAACCTGAAGCTTTCGAAGCCAGGGCCGACGAACGACTCAGACGGGCGTTTATTTCTATAATCCTGTAGTCGTTGGTCTGGGCATTGAATGCATACTGGATGTTACATTCGCCAACAATACCGATATGGCGCACAACGCGTGTGGCAATATCTTCAAGCATTTTAATCTGCTCTTTGGTTAGCGATACAATTGGGGCAACCACTATCGATTCGCCGGTATGGATTCCAAGCGGGTCGAAATTCTCCATCGGTACAACGGTGAAGCAATGATCGTTTGCATCACGTATCACTTCGAATTCAATTTCTTTCCAGCCTTTCAGCGACTCCTCTACAAGTATCTGCTTTGAATAGGCCAATGCGCTTTCGCAACGTTCCAGAAATTCTTCGTCGTTTGTGCAGATACCCGAACCAAGACCACCCAGGGCATAGCCTGAACGAACCATTACCGGGAAGCCTATACGATGGGCCACTTCAACAGCGTCTTCAATCGATTCTACAGCCTGGCTGACCGGTGTTTTAATATCAATTTCATCGAGTTTTTTCACAAACAGGTCGCGATCCTCGGTAATCATTATAGCCTCAACAGAGGTGCCTAGTACTTTTACACCATATTTTTCTAGTGTACCGTTCAGATAAAGCTCGGTTCCGCAGTTAAGGGCCGTCTGACCGCCAAAAGCAAGAAGTATGCCGTCCGGACGCTCTTTCTTAATGACTTCCTCAACAAAGTAGGGCGTTATAGGAAGGAAATAAACCTGGTCGGCAACACCCTCCGATGTCTGGATGGTGGCGATGTTCGGGTTTATAAGCACTGTCTGTATACCCTCCTCGCTCATAGCTTTCAATGCCTGCGAGCCGGAGTAGTCAAATTCGCCCGCTTGCCCTATCTTTAAGGCTCCCGAGCCGAGTAAAAGTACTTTTTTCATGTATGCAAAATTGTCGGATGTATATTTTTGCAAAGTTAATCACAAATTCCGAAAAATCACGAATTCATTTTCGTGTATAAAAATTTTTCGGTTCTTTTATTTACCGGACAATCTTCTTAAGGTACAACGGGGATTCGGGCCCCAAATTAAATATCAGGTCAAGTATGCTCAGGTTGGGAGTGAATCCAAAGCGCGAAGCCCACACTTGATAATAAGGCTGTATTTCCATATCGGAAGCACTTTCAACTATAAATTCCGGCTCTACAGCGTTATCCATGCCGAAAAGATGCTCCAACCCAAGCACCCGCAGACAAAACCCGTAAAGGTTCATATTAAAATCGACAAGCTTCACTTGCGGACTGTTGAAAAGCGGCTGCAGTTCCGGAGCATAGTATTCAAAGAAAGGCGAACGCCCGTAGGCTGAATATACAGCTCCCCAATGAACGTCCCACCAGCAGCCATGAGCCGATATGTCCAGCTGGTCTATTGTCAGGCCGCTCAAATGTTCAGGTTTAACCAACGGGATGGTAAGCGACTGCACGCCGTTGGCACCACCTATATTTATTCTATGAATTGATTTCTCCCTTTTATTGTAACGGGCCCTTGTGTCAAAAAACACCCGTCCGTATTGCGCCATTAATGCATACTGCGTCACGGTGGCACCGTATTGCGGCACCACGCGTAACGTTTTGTGCGGATAAACAGTAAGCGGATGCGGCATCGCGCTATTTTATTGAATCGGGGTTGGCTTTCTTAAATATGCGGTTCCATCGTATATGGCCGTTCAGCCACGAACGGTCTTTGTCGAAGGAAACCAAAACACGCCATGGCGTACCTACAATATGGTCCTCCGGCACAAAGCCCCAGAATCGCGAATCAAGCGAGTTGTCACGGTTATCGCCCATCATAAAGTAATAGTCCATATCAAACGTGTATTTTTCTGCCGGCTTACCGTCCACATACACAGTACCGTTCTTCAGGTATGCATCGTGGTGCCCTTCATAATTGCGAATCACACGTTCATAATAGGGCCATGTACGTTCATTAAGCGGTATTGACGCGCCTTTTTTCGGTATCCATAGAGGACCGAAATCGGCAACAGTCCAACCGTTGTCATCACCTTCGGGGTACATTTTTGCCGGATACGGCGATGCCTTGGCTATTTTCACAAGGTCAGGACGCGCTTTAAGCTTGTCGGCCATAGAATGTGTAAGCGGCGACACATAGACCGCAGGTACGCGTCCGTCGGGCTCCACATAAAACCCGTTTGCCACAGCCGATACAGCGTCAACCTGCATTGCATACCTGTCGTCGGGAGCAATTCCCAATTCGTCCCATTCTTTATCAGTCATACCGCCGCCACGCAACTGGTAGAAATAATTAAACTGCACGTTTTCCGGCTGGGATATAGGTTTGCCGTCAATAAGTACGGTGTCGTTCTGAATTGCGATTGTCTCTCCAGGCAAACCCACACAGCGCTTGACATAATTCTGCCTACGGTCAACCGGCACATGTATTACCTCGCCAAAACGGTCGGGATTATTGCGTATGGACTGTGCACCAAACTGTTTCACAAGGTCGTAATATGTCTGTGGCGACTCCATATACCGTGTAGCCACCGTATCGCCCTGCGGGAAATTAAACACAACTATGTCGCCACGCTCAATATCGCGATAACCTTTAAGACGGCGATACTTCCATTGCGGATTGTCAAGATAGCTCTTTGTATCGATAATAGGCATGCGGTTCTGCACCAACGGAAAGTGCACAGGGGTCATTGGCACCCGTGGGCCGTAAGCCATTTTGTTCACCCACAGATAATCGCCCACTAGCAGAGTCTTTTCCAGCGACGACGATGGTATGGCATAGTTCTGCCCCACAAAACTAAACACAAAATATACCAGAATCAAGGCATATACAATGGCATCGACCCAACTCATTACCGTGCGCACAACGGGGTTCTTTGCATTCTTCCACCATGTGAAAGGAATAAACCCGGTTATATAAATGTCGAACAGCAACGGCAGGAATATCAGAACCCACCAGCTGCCGAGCCATGCTACCCAAGCAATGAACAATGCCGAAACCAGACCGAAACGAATCCAGCGCGACACAGTTGTTTTTGACGCACGCTCCCTGACTTGCTTAAAAAAACTTTTGTCACACTTGTCGTCAGTCAATTTATTGTCGGTATGTGCCATGACTATTCTTTTTCAGTATTAGGTGTTATTATGGTGCGCATAAATGATTCCATTGTCAGCCATCCTGAACGTCCGGCCGCCCATTCTGCCGCCATCACCGCGCCAAGGGCAAAACCATCGCGGTTTTTTGCCGAGTGTTCAATGGTTATGGTATCGGCCGGGCCGTCCCATGCAATTGTGTGTATACCCGGAACTTCACCCTCGCGCACCGACGTTATTGGCATCATCCCTTCGGGAGCAGGCAGCTGCTCTGTCCAACCTTTCACAGCAGGATCGGCCCCTATTATGCCTTCGGCAAGGGTTATGGCCGTTCCGCTAGGATGATCCAGCTTATGCACGTGGTGAACCTCGGTCATGGATGGCGAATACTGCGGCATCGCTTTCATTATAGAAGCCAGATACGAATTTACGGCAAAGAATATGTTTACGCCGAGTGAAAAATTCGAACTCCACAACAAAGTTCCTTCGCCATTTTGGCACATTTCCATTATTTCAGGAGCCTGTTCGAGCCACCCGGTAGTACCTGAAACAACCCTTACTCCACGCTTAAACGCCCGTTTATAGTTGTCGACAGCTGTTTTGGGTGTTGTAAACTCAATTGCCACGTCGGCGGTTGCAAATTCCGGCGAATCGAAATCTGACAGGTTTTCCGCATCGATTCGGCAAACTATCTCATGGCCGCGGCCAAGGGCAATACGCTCTATGGCGCGTCCCATTTTACCGTAGCCTATTAATGCTATTTTCATTTCCAGTTCCTAATTATAATTTACAGACAGCAAAAATACGCATTTTCCGCGTGATAGCAGAAAAAGGAAAAGCATATTTTACCCGGCCACGCCCAAACTTAACTCAAGCCAGTTTCAATTTATATCTATTGAGGCTGTTCCGTTTCCGGTTCCACATAGACATACGCGCCTAAATCGGGCATATCGGCAGAACGCCGGCGGCCATAGAAATCAACATAGGCCTCAGGCATCGTCAGTAACGGATCGGCAGCGCCTATGGCCGGAGACTCTGGCTTCAAACGATAGTCAAACAAATAATCGTTCCGGACGGTATAGAACCGGGGGTCCTCACCCCAGATTGTTTCAATAAAGTTATCGTCGTCGGTACCGTTGCTGCGTATAAGGCAACGGCGTATACTCACGTCCATGCCGTCAAGCTCGCCAGGACTGACATCTGCCCCAAGCCCGTAAATTATGCAGTTTGACACATCGGCCCGTATTTCCTGGCCGGCCACCGTAAGAGCGGCACCGGATATCGCGGCAAAAAGATAGTTATTCGAAAAAGTGCAATGGTTAATCACATGCCGGCCGCTGGCAAGGCTTACCAGTCCGGCCCCACCCTCTGAAAACTCGCATCCGATTGCCGTTACATTTCGAGCATTGGAACACAAAACAGTGCTTTGCGAATTAGTGATACGCGAGCGCAGCAACGTCAGTTCAGGTTCTGAAACAATTTCTTCATCCTGACGCGAAAACAGCGTTACGCCCTCAACCGTATTCCTGACAACGGTATGCTCCATTCTGTTTCCCATGCTCTCTGGGCCAAACCGCACACCGGCCCACTGGCCCGACATAATTTCATATGGTATGCGGCCCACCACCTGGTCGAAACGGTCACCGTCCATAAGTACCGGCTGTGAGGCGGTTCCGTTCGATAGCAGCGTCCCGTCCACCTGCAATACCGCTTTGTTATGAAAGTGAAGGCGCACACCGGCATCAAGCGTAAGCGTTGCCCCCGGCATCACGGCAATACGTTCCATTATACGATATGGCGTTTCTGCCGTCAGGCGCATGTCGGACACCACTTCCATATCCGTAATTGTATTCACATTCTCTGTTATGGCATGAAGCACTACGGTGCTTTCCACACCGTTTATCACAAAATCCAGATGAGCCTCACGCTTAACCTTTCCTGAAACGGCATTTTTGGGGAATGTAGCCTCAACCAACACAAATATAGAGTCGTTAGCACGTATGTCTACATTAGAGAAACTTGCACCGGCTATACCGTCAACATTAATGCGCCATGACACGTCCGTATCCTGTTCGCGAAGCGATATACTGCTTATGCTTATCCCCTTACCGTTTCTGTTGAACACCTTAAATGTACGCGTCGGCGTGCCTTCACCGGTAAAGGTATATCCTATTTTCAAAGTATCGGTAGAAAATACGGGCTGTGCCGACGGCGAAGTTGTAACACTGTCGTCAATACACGAGGGACAAACCATTACAGCCAACAGGCATATTATAGTAAAGATGAATATTTTCATGAAAATAACATTTAACTACCTAACGCCCTTCTGATACAATTTATTGTATTCTGCGCAGTACAATGAAGCAGGTGCAATCATGTTTAAGCATGATTGCACCTGTAAATAGCTATTGAAAATTTCTGTTTACTTTATTTCGTATTTATGCACATCCTTCAGCCTCATATTAAAGCGCAGATTGCTATAAGGCATAATATCGCCGCTCCCGGTATTACCGTAAGCCGACTGGAACGGTATTATCACCTCGCACGAGTCACCAGCATGCATCATCTGCAAGGCAATCTGCCATCCTTGTATTACAGACTTCAAATCGGTGCGGAATATGGAATCGCCATTTGACGTAAGCAGATAGCTTGAATCGAAAGGAGTGCCGTCATACAGATACCCTATATACTTAACGTCTACAGTCGATGTATAATAAGGCGACAAGTTTTTTTCCGTTTCTTTACGGTCGTTTATCCACCGCATAA
>SSTG01000142.1 GCA_004801635.1 Muribaculum caecicola
AGGTCGCCGCCCCCCTCGGTCCCCACGGAGAAACCTCCGCGGGGACCTTTTTTTTATACCCGTCCGTCCCCCGCCCCACGCCTCCGCATCACCGCGGCGGCATCCCCCTGCAATAAAAATTCTGATTGAATTTTTATATCTTTAATTTGTCAAATTCAACTTTATAATATATCTTTGTGTTATAAGAATAGAACGAGAGAGTTCGATAAAAAAAATACCACATCAAAGTTGATTGGGAAACTCATCAAATTTTTATGAAATACCGAGACAAGCTTAGCTGTCTGATGGCGGGCCCCATCCTCATTAATTTGGGGAGGCTTATTGCCCAGGCGGATTACAAAGGACGGCGAGCGCTCAAATCCTGTCATTCGGAGTTTCATCGCATCCTTTGATGTGGACTTTATAGGAGTGGACAGAAATTTCTGCCCACTCTTTTTATTTACATTTAGTATTTGTAGAGTAGGCATTACAATAAAAGACACCTTACAGATTGCCGTTTAGCGAAACCCTTGTAATTCAATTCGGTTACTATATCTTTCCGCATTTCACTTTTTTGTAGTAACTTTGCACTTCAAAATTGAATTATAAATTTATTACAGATAGGAAATGATTGCGGTAAACAATCTGACGCAGCAATTTGGAAAAAGAATACTTTTTCAGGATGTTAATTTGAAATTTACAGCCGGTAACTGTTATGGGATTATAGGAGCTAACGGTGCCGGTAAATCGACGTTGATGAGAATTCTCTCGGGCGAGTTAACGCCTACCCGTGGTTCTGTTACGCAGGGCCCAGGCGAACGTATGTCGGTTTTGGAGCAGGATCACTTTAAACATGATGATGATACGGTTATAACAACCGTATTGAAAGGCCATACGGTGTTATGGGATATTATGCAGGAAAAAGATGCTATATATGCCAAGACCGATTTTACAGATGCCGACGGTGTACGTGCGGCAGAACTGGAGGAAAAGTTTGCCGAAATGGAAGGATGGAATGCAGAAAGCGATGCAGCTGCATTGCTTAGCGGCCTTGGTATAAAAGAAGACAAACATTATATGTACATGCGCGACCTGAGTGGTAACGAGAAAGTGCGTGTACTGTTGGCTAAGGCTTTATTTGGAAATCCTGATAATTTGTTGCTTGACGAGCCGACTAACGACCTGGATCTTGATACAGTGGCGTGGCTGGAAGATTATTTGTCGAAGTTTGAGAATACGGTTCTTGTGGTGTCGCACGACCGTCACTTTCTTGACTCGGTATGTACCAATACACTCGATATAGATTATAATAAAATGACACTCTTTGCCGGAAACTATAGCTTCTGGTATGAGTCGTCGCAGCTTGCCTTGCGCCAGCAGCAGCAGCAGAACAAGAAGGCAGAGGAAAAGAGGAAGGAATTGTTGGAATTTATTCAGCGTTTTTCTGCCAATGTTGCTAAATCTAAGCAGACAACATCGCGTAAAAAGATGCTTGAAAAGTTAAATATAGAGGAGATACAACCTTCGTCACGCCGGTATCCGGGTATTATATTTACTCCTCAGCGCGAACCGGGTAACAAGATATTGGAAGTGCAGGGCCTGTCGGCTTCAGTAGACGGCGAAGTTCTTTTCAACGATGTTAATTTTGCTGTAGAGAAGGGCGACAAGGTTGCGTTTCTTTCTCGTGACCCTCGTGCAATGACTGCTTTTTTTGAAATTATTAATGGAAATAGAAAAGCAGATAGTGGGTCGTACGACTGGGGACAAACTATAACTACAGCCTATCTGCCGCTTGATAACTCCGAGTTTTTTAATACCGATATGAATCTTGTTGACTGGCTTTGCCAGTGGAGCAGTGATTCGAGCGAGATATATTTGAAGGGCTTTTTGGGCAAAATGCTGTTTTCTGGCGAAGAAGTGCTTAAAAAAGCATCGGTATTGTCGGGAGGTGAGAAAATGAGGTGTATGATAGCGCGAATGATGATGAAGGATGCCAATACACTTGTTCTTGATTCGCCGACAAACCATTTGGATTTGGAATCGATACAGGCCTTTAACAATACACTTCAGTCGTTTAAGGGAAATGTGTTGTTTGCGTCGCACGACCATGAATTTATTCAGACTGTGGCAACACGTATTATAGAGCTTACTCCCAATGGTATTATAGACAAGATGATGGACTACGACGACTATATTACCGACGACCGCGTGGCCGCAATTCGTGACAGATTATATTCACAATCATAAAAATAGGTTATGGTTAAACATATTGTTATGTTCAAGCTCAGTGGCGATGCCGACTTTAGGCTGTGTAAGGCCCGGAGTTTTAAGGATGCCTTAGAAGCTCTGCCTCGGCAAATTGAGTGTTTGAATGCTATTGAAGTAGGTATAAATCAGAATCCTAATGAATGTTGGGATGTGGTACTTACCGCTGTTCTTGAAAGCATAGACGATGTTGACGTATATGCAAAGCATCCGGCTCATGTTGCAGCTGCATCCATTATTTCTGACTGTAAAGCTGACAGAGCCTGTGTGGACATTCAACTTTAATATCAACTCCTTGTTTATCGGGTGTTGATTATGTGGAGGTGGTCTTCTTCCCGGAGTTCGACGTATTTGTGGAAGACTTATGTAATGGACAACATATATTTTCGACGACACCCAAAAACTCGCCGATGTTGAAGGTCTGGTTTCTGATATTCTGCTCAAAGAGGAGTTCTCCAGTGGCTAAATCAATGGCTCTGTACCGGGTAACTCCTCTTTTCATAGAATGTGCCCCGTCAGTGGCTATTACATGTTCCGGACGCATCATAGGGCCGGAATGGGCGGTGTGCAGAATCCGTCGTCGGCCATTCTCCGCAGAAGTCTTCCCGATACTGTCTTGCTGGAGTATGAATTACCACTCCTCGGATAGAAATAAACGGTTTTGTTTCCGAAGTTGACTGTTACCAGGTATGTTTCCCCGGATATCACTAGTGTGACCGAAGAAAATGAGAAGATTACGGATTCGTATTCTAACACTTAGCCTCCTCTTTCTGGGATGCGATGCGATACTACCCGTACCGAATGGGTGCATCGCGGTGAGTGGTCGGGTCTATCGGAACGAATCGACCCGACCCATGAAATTCAAGACTTCATTTTGGTATCATATCGTCTCTCTTTGTCGCCACAGGTAAAACACGGTGATACACACCGTAGTTGCCATTTCGGATAGCGCCAATGCCAGCCAGATGCCGGCAACACCCAACACGTGGGGCAGCAGGATAAAACTCGGAACGAGGAAAACCATGCCGCGCAACAGGGCGAAAATTGTGGCCGGGCTTATGCGTTCCACACTCTGATAGTAACCTATAGTCGTCAGATTCAGGATGAAGCAGACGAAAGCTGCGAAGACGTGCGGAAACCCTTCAATGGCGATTTGTGCCGCAGGTACCGTGGGATTCACGAACAGTCCGACCAGCCATTCAGGACAATAGACGAAAAACAAGGTAACTGCCGCGCCGCACACCACGGCAGTCAGCAGCGCGATCCGCTCCGTTGCCGCCACACGACCATGCAATCTCGCACCGAAATTGTAACTGATGATGGGTTGCGCCGACTGCGCGATGGCATTGCCGACCATGAAGACGAAGGGCATATAATAGCAAGCTATTCCGAAAGCGCCACGCCGTCATCGCCCAGATAGCGCATGAATACCTGATTGCCGACGAATATGAGCATAGCCATCGTACACTCGCCCAGCAATGCCGACGAACCGATGCGGCACTGGTAGCCGATGTTGCGTAGCGACAGACGCAGGCTTTTACGGCTCCATTTGGGCATGACCGGGCGCAAGTGCCGTGCGCGGAATAGCAGATACCCCATGCTGATAGCACCGCCGATAATCAGGCTGATTGTCGTGGCGGCCGCAGCACCCGTTACACCTAATCCCAGCGGAAAAATGAAGAGCCAGTCCAACACGATGTTAACGGCTGCCGGAATGATATTGCACCACATGGCCAGTTTGGGCGCACCGTCCAGACGGATGATGAAGAGCGATATGGCCATCCACATCTCAAACAGAAGAGAGGGAATGAACCACTGCAAGTAGTCTTTTACCAACGGTAACAGATGGTCGGACGAGCCGAGCAAGCGTCCCGTGGTATTGGGAAAGAGCATGATGACGACCGACGGCAACAACGTTATCAGTGTAGCGAAAACGAGGGTCTGCGTTACGTTCATCCGCGCGACTCGCTGCTTGCCCCGCGCCAGATGGATGGATGACACGACGGAACACCCTGCGCCCAGCATCAGCGCCACGCCCATGAGCAGCATCAATACGGGAATGCAGATGTTGATAGCGGCCACGCCGTCGCTGCCCACACCGTGTCCCACGAAGATGCCGTCGATGGCCGTTACGGCTGACATGCTCAGCATCCCCAGCAGTGTGGGAATGAAATATTTGTTGAATAGCTTGAACACATTCACACTTCCTAAATCAATAGCGTCTCTTTCGGCTTGACCCTTTTTTCTCGTTAATTGCAAAATATCGAGGGTATTTTATGCTTATCGCACGTAATTGTTTACGAATTGTTTCCGAAAGCATTACATATAAAAAACACATGGAATCAGAACAAGCTGGACTTGTTATATTGATTGGCCTAATATGAACCCCAATTACCATAACGGGCATTCATCCGCTGGCGCAATTCCTCCTGCCTGGAGTCCTTGTAGTAGTGTTTCTCGATGGTCCGGGCATTGTTGCCCGTCATTTCGGAGACGTGGGTTAATCGGAGTGCCCATATCTAGTTTGCTGGAAATAAACGTGCTTCGTGCCGTGTTCCATGTCATTTTATCGTCGATGCCCAAAATCTCGCAAACCTTGTCTAGTGTTTCACTGACGAGGGATTATAAACTGCCACGCCGCTCCAGATAGACGATGTATTCTAAATCTGGGTAATGTCGGTGAAGTAAAAGTGGGACATGTCTTTGTTGTACTGCTTCTGGGTGAAGGCCGAGAGTTGAAGTATGGAACTGTTTGTACATGCCGGCGGTGCCGATGCTCTTAACGAGTTTGCCGTTCTTGAATTTCTTGTGGTTCTCGAAGTATTCGATTCTAGCGTTGATAAGCTGGAGAACGGTCAGCCCTTTCGATTCCTGCTTTGCTTTTTCCTCATCTTTGGGTTTGAAGCAATCGGCCCATTGCAGCACGGAGAAGTTACGGCCTTCCTTTTCCCACCGTTCTGCGACGGACATGTACTTCTCTTTGACGATAATTATTTAGTGGCTCATGTATTCCTGCCGGTTCCCTACATGGGAGCCTGCATAAGAATAGAACTATCCGCCCGATGAATCAATTAACTTGTTGATATGTTGTTTTTTAGTCTGTACTTATTTTGGCTTTATTGGAGTTGGAAAATCATCAAGATTATGTAATATAATCACTGTAAAAGGGCATTTTGCTTATAAACAAGGCAGAATGCCCTTTGCTTTAAAACAAAGTGACTATTATGCTTGTTTTATTTTAAAACAAAATGAGTTTTAACTAAAATAAGAATTATGAGGGAAACAATCAAACATAAAAATGCGCACAGCGTTACGGCGTGGTTGTGGATAGGTGTGACTTTATTTGTTATATTACTAATGGTATGGCTTACTATTTTTGAGTATTGGAGTGCCTAATATTTGATGTTATGGGAGCAAGTCTTTGGATTGTCTGGGCTGTTATTGGAATTATTGGCGGTTTTATGGTTGGCCGGCTTGTACCTGGAGTGCGGTCTGTTTTTTTGTCAGTATGTGTCGGTATAGCAGGTGCCGTTCTTGGAGGATGGCTTTTTGTACTGTTATGCGGCGTATCGGAGAGAATGGAATCGTTATCGCTGGCTGTATCGGCAGTTGTCTGTGCCATCTTTTTATGGGCATTTTCATGTATAACAGGAAAAGATAATACCGGTGAGTGCTGAATGATATAAATAGTCAAAAAACAGAGATAGAATCCTAATTAGGATTCTATCTCTGTTTTTTGACT
>SSTG01000143.1 GCA_004801635.1 Muribaculum caecicola
ACGAGGCCCTTACAACTCCTTCTACGCCCAAGGCCTGCATAAGCGGCTGTGCGCAGTGGTGACCGGTGCGCACGGCTATGCCGAGCTTGTCAAGCAGCAGTCCGGTGTCGTAGTGGTGGGCGCGTCCGATTAGGAACGATATTATTGCGTCTTTGCCAGGCGCGGTGCCGAACAGGCGCAAGCCGGGCACGCGTTTCAGCATCTGCCCGGTGGTATATTGGAGCAGGTATTCCTCCTGGGCGTTGATTAAGTCATAGCCGGTTTCGTTTATAAAGTCTATGGCCTGGCTTAGGGCAGCTATAGCGGTGAATTCTGGGGTCCCTGCCTCGAATTTGAACGGTAGTTCGGCATAAGTTGTTTTCTGGAAGGTTACATGCCCTACCATTTCGCCGCCACCTTGGTAGGGGGGCATTTGTTCAAGCAAATCGCGCCGTCCGTATAATATGCCTACGCCTGTGGGCCCGTACATTTTATGTGCGGAAAACGCGTAGAAGTCGGCACCTATGTCCTGAACGTCGACAGCCCTGTGGCTTATGGCCTGTGCGCCGTCAATAAGTACGGGCACGCCGTGGGCACGGGCTTCTGCCGCGATTTCCTTTACGGGGTTTACGGTGCCAAGCACGTTGCTTACGTGTGTGGCTGCTACCATGGCCGTATTGCTGTTGAAAAGGTTGCGGTAGGTGTTCATGTCGAGCACGCCGTGTTCGTCGGTGGGTACGACGCGTAGCTTTATTTCCCTTCCGGGGCGCGAAAGCAGCTGCCAGGGAACTATATTGGAGTGGTGCTCCATTTCTGTCACTATCACTTCCGCCCCGTCTGGCCAGTCGCGTCCAATACATGAGGCAACCAGGTTTATTGCCTCCGTGGTGCCACGGGTGAATATTATTTCCTGAACCGAGGGGGCGTTTATGAAAGCGCGTGCTTTTTCACGTGCTTCTTCTTGTAGCAGGGTCATTTGCTGCGACAGGGTGTGTACTCCACGGTGAACGTTGGCTTTTGTGTTATAATATGCACGGTCAATGGCTTCGACAACGCGTTGCGGCGTTTGCGATGTTGCCGTGTTGTCGAGGTATACCAGCTTATGCTTTCCCACGCTTATGCCCAGGGCAGGGAATTGTGCGCGTATGCTGTTGATTATATTTTCGGAGGGAGTGTTCATTCGTTGCTGTTTTCCGGATTTGGTGCAATGTCGTGGTCTGTGCCGGTGAACGAGCAGTCAGAGCAGAACGCGGCTTCGCCATGCAGGTGTTTTTCAACCAGGTGGTGCAGGCGCTGTCGCAATCCGTCCATTTCAACGGTTTCTATAACGTCGGCCATGAAGGCCTGCATGAGCATTGTTTTTGCCAGCTTTTCGCTTATGCCGCGCTGACGCATATAGAACAACGCGTCCTGGTCGAGCTGCCCGGTGGTGGCACCGTGCGAGCATTTAACGTCGTCGCAGAATATGAGCAGCTGCGGTTTTGTGTGCATGCGTGCGCCCTGCGAGGCCAGGAGGTTGCGGTTGCTTTGGTAGGCCTGTGTCTTTATGGCGCCATGGCTTACGTTTATGCCGCCTTCAAATGCCCCGGTTGCTTCGTCGTCGAGTATATATTTGAATATCTGGTTCGAACGGCAGTAAGGGGCTGTGTGCGTGAGCTGTGAGTTGTTGTCAATGTGCTGGTTTCCTGAACCTATGGCCATGCCCCCGAGCATTGCTTCTGCATTCGGGCCGTCAAGGTTTATAGTGTAGTCGTTACGTGTTTTGCCGTTGGCAAGGGTTATGCCGTCTACAAGCAGTCTGGAATCCTGCTGCTGACTTGCAAAAAGTCTGGAGTAACGGGACGTAAGCGGTGATGATTCCTCCATGTCGTAGAAACCGATGTCGGAGCCGGGTCCGGCAAAAATTTCGATTATCTGTGACGAGAGATAGTTTTGCGTGGTGTCGTTGGTGTGGTCGCATACCAGTATAGATGCTTTGGCACCTTGTTCTGCCACAACGAGTATGCGGCGTAAGGCCATAAGCGGTATTGGCGAACTGAATATGTTCACAATCTGTATGGGGCGTTCCACTATAACGTTGCGCGGTATGTATATGAACACGCCGTCCTGTACGAGCATGTTGTTTAGGGCCACGGTAGCATCGCCGGCAGGGGCCAGGCGGCCGTAGTGTTTTTCAACCAGTCCGGGGTATTGCTCTGCCGCTTTTGCCAGGGAGCAGAAAATTACGCCTTCGGGCAGCTTGC
Organism: Muribaculum caecicola; assembly: GCA_004801635.1. Classification (GTDB taxonomy): domain Bacteria; phylum Bacteroidota; class Bacteroidia; order Bacteroidales; family Muribaculaceae; genus Muribaculum; species Muribaculum caecicola. The sequence goes on from SSTG01000143.1 coordinate 2,223, forward strand.
GTTCTATGTCGTGGCCCGGGATGAATGCGTCGTTTACCACGAAGCCTGTCAGTGTGCTCATACGCGGCACGTCGCAACGGAATGTGGCAGCTAGGTTTACCGGCAGGTTCTTACGCAGTATGTTTATGCCGTAATCCGGTGCAAACAGGTCTTCTATAGATGTTTTTTCGAACCCTTCGGTGTGCTTTGCCGGAAATGACGCAGTTTCCGACAGGGTTTCGAATGCTTGCCGGCGCAGTTTGTTCAGAACCGGAGCCGAACCTTTGTCGATAAGTTCCGCATTGTCACGGTAGAGTTCGGTATATTGTAGTATGCTACTCATTTGATGACATTTCTTTAATCCAGTCGTAACCTTTTTCTTCGAGTTCAAGGGCTAGTTCGGGGCCTCCTGTCATTACAATGCGTCCTTTGTACAGAACGTGTACGAAATCGGGTTTTATGTAGTCTAGCAAACGCTGGTAGTGGGTTATGACAATGGTTGCGTTGTCCTGTGTCTTTAGTTTGTTAACGCCGCCGGCCACAATGCGCAGTGCGTCAATGTCGAGTCCTGAGTCTGTTTCGTCAAGAATTGACAGGCTGGGTTCGAGCACGGCCATCTGGAATATTTCGTTGCGTTTTTTCTCTCCACCCGAGAAACCTTCGTTAACGGAACGGGACGCCAGTTTGTTGTCAAGTTCGACAACGGCTCGTTTTTGTCTCATAAGTTTTAGAAAATCGCTGGCAGACAAAGGTTCCTGACGGAGATATTTGCGCTTTTCGTTGACGGCCGCACGCATGAAGTTCACCATAGACACACCCGGAATCTCAACCGGGTATTGGAACGAAAGGAACAGCCCTTCATGCGAGCGGTCCTCGGGTGAAAGTGCCAGCAGGTCGGTGCCGTGGAACGTGGCGCTTCCGTCGGTAACCGTGTAGCCGGGAGCGCCTGCCAGAACCATTGAGAGGGTTGACTTGCCCGAACCGTTAGGTCCCATTATGGCGTGTACTTCGCCAGGGCGTACCTGCAGGTTTATGCCTTTTAGTATTTCTTTGCCTTCAACGTTAGCGTGAAGGTTGTTTACATCCAATAAGAGTTCGTTATTCATATCTGTTGCTTGGTTATGGCATCAGCCTACTGAGCCTTCGAGAGTTATTTGCAATAGTTTTTGGGCTTCGACTGCGAATTCCATAGGCAGTTTGTTCATTACCTCCTTGGCGTATCCGTTAACGATAAGCCCTATGGCTTCTTCTGTCGGTATTCCGCGCTGGTTGCAATAGAACAGCTGTTCTTCGGAAATTTTCGATGTTGTAGCCTCGTGTTCCACTATGGCTGTGTCGTTTAGCACGTCGATGTACGGAAACGTGTGCGCTCCGCAGTGGTCGCTGAGCAGCAGCGAGTCGCACTGTGTGTAGTTGCGGCAGCCGTCGGCATCGGGAGCCACTTTTACCAGTCCGCGGTATGAGTTCTGGCTGCTTCCTGCCGATATCCCTTTACTGACTATGGTAGACCGTGAGTTTCGGCCAAGGTGTATCATTTTTGTGCCGGTGTCGGCCTGCTGATGGTTCCGGGTCACGGCTACGGAGTAGAATTCGCCCACGGAGCCTTCGCCACGAAGTATGCATGATGGATATTTCCATGTTATTGCCGAGCCTGTCTCGACCTGCGTCCACGACAGTTTAGAGTAGTCGCCCCGGCAAAGCCCTCGTTTGGTTACGAAGTTGTAAACGCCTCCGCGGCCGTTTTCGTCGCCTGCATACCAGTTTTGCACGGTAGAGTATTTTACTTCGGCGTGGTCTTCAACCACAATTTCCACAATGGCGGCATGCAGTTGGTTTTCGTCGCGCATCGGTGCCGTGCATCCTTCAAGATAGCTCACATATGCGTCGTCGTCGGCAACTATCAGTGTCCGTTCAAACTGTCCTGTCCCGGATGCGTTTATGCGGAAGTAGGTTGACAGTTCCATGGGGCAGCGTACGCCTTTGGGAATGTATACGAACGAGCCGTCGGAAAAAACTGCCGAGTTCAGTGCTGCGAAGAAGTTGTCGCGGTAGCTGACAACCGAGCCCAGATAGCGGCGCACCAGATCGGGGTAGTCTTTCACGGCTTCGGAAAACGAGCAGAATATTATGCCCAGTTCCGCAAGTTTTTCGCGGTGGGTGGTTTTTACGGAAACAGAGTCCATGACGGCATCTACAGCCATTCCGCTTAGCATTTTCTGTTCTTCAAGCGGAATGCCCAGTTTGTTGAAAGTGTCGATTAGTTCCGGGTCGACCTCGTCAAGGCTTTTGGGCGAGTCTTTCTTTTTCGGTGCGGCAAAATACGATATTGCCTGATAGTCAATGGGCGGTATGTCGAGTTGCGCCCAGTCGGGCATTTTCAGTGTTAGCCAGTGGCGGTAGGCTTTTAGTCTGAATTCAAGAAGCCATTCCGGTTCGTTTTTCTTTGCCGATATAAGGCGCACAACCTCCTCGCTCAGTCCCGACGGTATAACGTCGGTGTCGATGTCGGTTACGAATCCGTATTTATAGTCTGACTTTGTGGCGTTGTCTATCACGGCCGCATTGTCATTGCCTGTTTTGTCGGCTTTTTTATTTTCTGGTGTCATTTTGTTGGCTTGCTGTATTGTTTCTGAAAGAATAACAACTTTGCCGGCCTGCGGTTTTGCCGGTGTCTATGTTATGGAGTTTACTGTGGCTCCCAGCTGTTCGGTGGCAAATCCCAGCATCCATGGGGCCAGGTTCATGATGGCCGGCAGCATTTCGCCGTCCATAAGTTTTGACTGATAGAATATAGGGCTGTCAGGGCTTACTGCTTTCCATAGGTTTAGGATTATGCTTAGAACCAGTGCCCATTTGAATAGTGCCGCGATTCCGCCCAGCAGGTGGTCGAGCCAGCCAAGCATGAGCGCGTTTGTGAGTTTACGGGTTAATGAGGCTATTGCGCCAACCGTAAAGTACACCAGCAGGAACAGCAGTATGCATCCTACTATCCTTGCCGAGTCGGCAGAACTGAATGTGCCCGGCATAAGGCGTTGCACAAGCGTGCCTACATTGTCGGCAAACAGCCTGCAGGCCACAATGCCCAATATTATTCCTCCCAGCGAGGCTATTTGTTTGATAAACCCACGTATAAGCCCGTATATCAGCGCGGCTCCGAGAACAACTAGTATTATTATGTCTATGGTACTTGTCTGCATACTTTTCGCATCAATAGCATTCAGCCATGTAAATAGCTGAATAACGGTACAAAATTACGCAAAATACACCAATATATAATTATATTTTGGTTTAAAGAATAGTCAGTGCCTTTTATTTTTCTTTTTTTGTTAGCGGACAGGCTTTTTGCGAGTCTTTGCCAGGGAATGCCGGTGTGATGGGAGTGTGTACATCAAAGATGTTCCGTATACGTCAGCTCCATATTTGCCATATATTAACGTGAGTTCGATATAAGAATTCAGTTATTCAATAATAAAACAATCAGCCATTTAGTGCAAAACTAAGTGGCTGATTTTCTTGGTAGTCTCACGAAAAATTAGTAAATTTATAGTGCTCAATTACAACATTTACAGGTATTTACCGCTATGATTACCGAGGACAAAATTACTGAAATTTTCTGTCTTGCCGATGATTTCTGCAAGTATTTTTCATCTGAACTCAAAAAGCATCAGCTCTGTGATGGCAAGAAGCATCGCAATAAGCCGGGACGGCTTTCCGATGCCGAGGTCATCACCATCCTGA
>SSTG01000144.1 GCA_004801635.1 Muribaculum caecicola
GTATAAGGCACCGCGACGGTTTTCCGGGGCGGTAGAAGCCTTGATTGAATTTGTTTATCAGGGTGTTGTAAGGCCTACGTTGGGCGACCGTGCCATGCGGTTTGCGCCTTACCTTATGACGGTGTTCTTCTTCATACTTGTAATGAACCTGATGGGGCTGGTCGTTATATTTCCCGGAGGAGCCAATCTGACCGGCAACATAGCCGTAACTCTGGTATTGTCACTCATAACGTTTGCAATAACCAATCTTTTTGGAACAAAGCACTACTGGAAAGAAATTTTTTGGCCAGACGTGCCTATCTGGCTGAAGTTCCCGATTCCGATAATGCCTGCAATCGAACTGTTCGGCGTGTTTACGAAACCGGCAGCCCTTACCATACGTCTGTTTGCAAACATGCTTGGCGGCCACATAGTGGTGATTGTACTTACGCTTCTTATTTTCATATTAGGGGCGTTCGGTGCGGCTGTTACCGGGCTTACCACGGTGGTGTCGCTATGTTTCAGCATATTCATGCTTCTTATAGACGTGCTTGTAAGTTTTATACAGGCATATGTATTTACAATGCTTTCCACATTGTTTATCGCGTTGTCAACCGAAAACGGCGGTCACGAGCCGCATAAAAAAGCGACAGCTGCCGACGGTACATCAAAATAGAAATAAGTAAAAACAAAATATCAACTCTCTAAAAATTAGTAATTATGTTAGCAATGATTTTAGCAGAAATCGGAGGTCTTTTAGGTATTGGCGCATGTGTAGGCGCAGCCATAGCAGTAATCGGAGCCGGAATAGGTATCGGCAAAATAGGTGGTGCGGCTATGGAGGCCATTGCCCGTCAGCCCGAAGTTGCAGGAGATATACGTTCAAACATGATTATGGTTGCCGCCCTTGTTGAAGGTGCCGCCCTGTTTGCCATAGTAGTTTGCCTGCTCTCATTCTTCCTCTAATATAATCCTGACAATGGAACTGTTCACGCCTGAATTAGGCCTCATTTTCTGGATGTTTGTGGCCTTTGGAGTCCTTTTCTTCGTGTTGGCGAAGTGGGGATGGCCTGCCATACTGAAAATGATAGAAGACCGTGCCGACCTCATTGACAAAGGTGTGGAGTATGCCCAAAGTGCAAAGTCGCAACTCGACAATGCCCGTCTGGAGGCCCAGAAGTATATTGACGAAGCCCGTCGCCAACAGGCCGAAATGTTGCGCGATGCCGACAGGATGAAAACGCAAATAATAGAAGAAGCCCGTCAGGCAGCGACTGTTGAGGCCCAAAAGGTAATGGATGCGGCAAAAGTGTCTATACAACAAGAGCGCAGAGAGGCGGAGCTGCGTATTCGCGACGAAGTGAGCCGTTTTTCGCTTGAAATAGCGGAAAAGGTGGTACGACAGCAGATGGCTGAAAACGGTGCGCAGAAAAAACTCGTCAATTCTCTGCTAGACGAAATAGAGAAACAAAACTAAGCAACGCAAATAATGGACCAAGGCCTTATTCCACGACGCTATGCCAAGGCACTGCATGTGTATGCTCTAGAAAAGGGCACGGACAAACGTGTCTATGAACTGCTAAAGCAGCTGTCCATGTCAATGGAACAGCAGCCTCAGCTGTGTCATGTAATGGCTAACCCGTATGTGCCGGCACAAGACAAGGCACGTTTGCTGGCTACGGCCTCCGGAGCCGGTAATGACGATGCCGTGTTTGCCGACTTTGTCAGCCTGCTGATAAAAAACAGACGTATCGAGTTTGTAAGGCAAATAGCGCTGGCCTATCTGGACATATACCGCAAAGCAAACAATATTTATCTGGTAGATATTACCACTGCCGTATCTCTTGACAAGGAGGAGGAAGACAAACTTCATGCAGTTGTGCAGCGGCAGCTGGGCAGTGCGTCGGCAGAATATTCATATCATACAGATCCTGGGCTGATAGGGGGATTCGTCATAAAAATCAACTCTGAGCGGTTGGACGCCTCGGTCAGCAACGAGCTTAAACAACTACGGTTTAAGCTGCTAAGTAATTGATAACAGGCTTCATATTGAAGTCCGGCTTCTCACAAACAAAAGAAAAACCGGCTATTTAAGCAATCAACAAAAAACAATGATAAACCCAAGCGAAATATCGGAAGTACTAAAGCGACAGCTTGAGAACGTAAATTCAAAAGTCGCGTTCGAAGAAGTTGGTACGGTTCTGGAAGTGGGCGACGGCGTTGCCCACGTATACGGGCTCGACAATGTTAAGTCGAACGAACTGGTCGAGTTTGAAAACGGAGTCAAGGGCGTGGCCATGAACTTGGAAGAAAGCAACGTAGGTGTAATCCTGCTGAACAATATCAACCGCGTTACTGAAAATATGACCGTTCGTCGTACAGGGGAGATTGCATCTATCCTTGCCGGTGAAGGACTTTTGGGGCGCGTTATAAACGTTTTAGGCGAGCCTATTGACGGAGCCGGCCCCATCAGTGGCGAATTGTTCCGTATGCCGCTTGAACGAAAGGCCCCGGGCGTAATTTTCAGGCAGCCGGTTAAACAGCCGCTGCAAACAGGTATAAAGGCTGTCGATTCGATGGTTCCTATAGGACGTGGACAACGTGAGCTTATTATCGGCGACCGCCAGATTGGTAAAACAGCTATTGCAATCGACACAATTATAAACCAACGTAAAAACTACGAGGATGGAAAGCCCGTATACTGTATTTATGTGGCAATAGGCCAGAAAGCGTCGTCTGTTGCCGCCATAGTGCAGACATTGCGCGAAAACGGCGCTCTTCCTTATACGGTTGTTGTGGCTGCAAATGCCTCTGATTCGGCTGCTATGCGTTATTATTCGCCTTTTGCCGGCGTGGCAATTGGTGAGTATTTCCGCGATACAGGCCGCGATGCGCTTATTGTATACGATGATTTGTCGAAACAGGCTGTTTCCTACCGTGAAATTTCGCTTATTCTAAAACGTCCTTCCGGACGCGAGGCATATCCCGGCGATATTTTCTACCTGCATTCCCGTTTGCTGGAACGCGCGGCCAAAATTATCGATAATCAAGAAGTTGCCGCTTCGATGAACGATCTTCCTGATGTGCTGAAAGATAAAGTGAAAGGCGGCGGATCGCTTACGGCGCTGCCTATTATCGAAACCCAGGCAGGCGACGTTTCGGCCTATATTCCCACTAATGTCATATCAATTACCGACGGCCAGATATATCTTGAAACATCTTTGTTTAACCGAGGCATACGTCCGGCCATCAATGTCGGTATCTCTGTTTCGCGCGTAGGTGGTAACGCCCAGATAAAGTCGATGAAAAAAGTGGCCGGTACACTAAAAATTGACCAGGCCCAGTTCCGCGAGCTTGAGTCGTTTACTAAGTTTGGCGGCGATATCGACCCTGTTACAGCACGTGTTATTGACAAAGGACGTAAAAACGAACGCCTTCTTATACAGCCGCAGTATTCGCCTATGGCTGTTGAAGACGAGGTTGCCGTTATATTCTGCGGAACAAAGGGCCTGCTTCAGGATGTGCCTTCCGACAAAGTGGCCGAATTTGAGAAACTATTTTTGCAGCTTCTTCATGCCAAATACCAGAAAGAAGTTCTTGACGAGATAATTCAGGGCAAACTTACCGACGACGTAGCTGAAAAGCTGACGCAGTGCGCTTCTGAAATATCCAGCCGTTATAAATAATAATTCCGAAACTCATGGCTACACTACGCGAGCTTAAAGGCAGGATAACTTCGGTTAATTCAACCGGAAAGATTACAGGCGCAATGAAGATGATTTCATCGGCCAAGATGCACAAGGCCGAATTGTCGCTTCGCAAGCTTCTGCCTTTCAGGGCCCAGATACAATCAATAATGGGTAACCTTTTGTCGACCGATGCCGAATTTTCGTCGCCGCTCATTGAAGAACGCCCTGTTGCCAACGTGGCCGTTGTAGTTTTGGGCAGTGACGACGGCCTTTGCGGCGCGTATAATATAAACGTGTTTAAAGGCTTGCTGCTGGCAATAAACAACCTTCGCGACACCTATGGCAGCAACGTAGGCATAACTGTTTATCCTGTAGGCCAGAAAATGCAGAAGGCTGTACGTAAGCTGGCCGGCGGCAGCATAAAGGTTGCCGTATTGCCTGATGTTAATTCAAAAAGCACCCCGGGCCAGATAAAGGAATTTACACGTGAGCTTATTGACGCGTTTAACCAAGGCGCTTTCGACAAGCTCGACGTATTGTATATGTCGTTTAAAAGCGTGAGCCGGCAGGTGTTTACACGTGAGACCCTTTTGCCGGTTTCGCCGCGCACACTTGTAGGCGACGACGCTGTGCAGGCTTGCCGTCCGTGTATTTTTGAGCCTGATGCAAATACCATATTTACTTCCGTATTGCCATTATTCGTGCTGGCGTTCATGCAAGAGACATTCGTGCAAAATGCCGCTTCTGAACAGGCAGCCAGGGTAATGGCCATGCAGACAGCTGCCGACAATGCAAAAAAACTTCTTGAGGAACTGCAGTTGGAGTACAACAAGCTACGTCAGCAGGCCATCACGTCGGAACTACTTGATATATTGGGAGGCCAGGCCAGATAATCAGACAGCCGTTGTATGCGGCATAATTGCCGGTATAACACAAATAAAAAGAACGATAATAAACATAAATCAATCATATATCCTACCAGAATCCCTATGGGCAGTGTAAAAGACTACTTCTCATCACTTGGATCAGGCATTGCAAGCCTGATAAAGGGCATGGGTGTCACAGGAAAGGAATTTCTGACATCAAAGGTGTCGGAACAATATCCGGATAAACGCGACACTATTGCCTATGCTGCACCCCGTTTTCGTGCAAAACTTCAGTTTATATACGAGCCAGACGGACGAAACCGCTGTACGGCGTGTGGCACATGCCAGCGAAATTGTCCAAACGGCACAATATCAATTACAACTAAGACGGTCGACCTTCCCGACGGGAAGAAGAAACGCAAACTTGACACGTATCTGTATGACCTGGGTTCATGTACATTCTGCCAGTTGTGCGTAACAACATGTCCGTTTGATGCCATAGAGTTTACCAATGATTTCGAGCAGGCCGTTTTTACACGTGAAAAACTTGTACAAAAACTGAACTACCTGCCGGAACAGCCTGGCGACCCTGCGCCAAAGCCCGGCACACCGGTGCGTCCGGCCGCTAATGTAGCTGCCAAACCGGCTGCCACCGATGCCGAAAAGCCTGCATCAGGCAACCCGGCAACCGACAATGAAAATAAAAAAGAAAACTAAGATATAGTATGGAATCAGTTGGAAGTATTGTAATGTACTCGATAATCGTAGCTGCGATTGTCATATTTTCGATACTTACTGTCACTACACGCAGGATACTGCGTGCCGCCACCTATTTGCTGTTTACGCTTTTTGCAACAGCCGGCCTTTACTTTATGCTCGATTACGAGTTTTTAGGCGCTGTACAGATAGCTGTTTATGCCGGTGGCATAGTGGTGCTGTTCGTTTTTGCAATCCTGCTTACGAGCCATCCAGGTGACAGTAGTGCTGAACTCACGTCGCGTCGTCGCTGGCGCGGGCTGATAGCCGCAGTTGCATCTCTGGCCGTGTTGGCTTATGTTGTGCTGTCAAGGCCTGAGTTCTGGTCGAAACTCATTCCCCCGTTCACACAGCAGTTAACAATGAACCATCTGGGCGATATCCTGCTTGGCACCCAGAAGTATCAGTATCTGCTACCGTTCGAGGCTGTGAGTGTGTTGTTATTGGCATGTATAATCGGTGGTGTCGTAGTGGCGCGTAAACGTTAAACGGAAAATTCATTATGGAAAAAATACCTTTGGCACTTTATATTATTCCATCGGTTATAATGTTTTGCTGCGGCGTTTACGGTTTTATAACGCGCAAAAACATGATAGCCATTCTGATTTCGCTCGAGCTTATGCTC
>SSTG01000145.1 GCA_004801635.1 Muribaculum caecicola
AACCAGGCCTTTGCCCCAGGTTGAGAAGTTGAGAAATGTGTCGCCGGTGCGTTTAAGGTTGAACACGGCACGGTATACGCCGGGAGCCAGACGGCCTTGTGCATTTTTTTGAGTTGTATCTGCTTCTGTGAACTCCATCGACTTGTATGTGCTGTATTCGTCGGTAATGTTGAATACCTGCCAGTTTTTGAGGTCGCATACAAAGTCGCGCCCGTCGCGATGTTCGGTAATTGTTACATTGTCGGTGATACCTTTAAAGTCCTTTATGGCGCGTCCGAAATTTATTCGCCCCATGGCCTCGACAAGAATGTCGAGTTGCGAACCTCGTCTGCACGGAGGCAACTGTATGTTCTTTTCCCCGTTTCGGCGGTCGAGGCACCCTATAAACGAACCGTTTATAAACACTTGTGCAAAGTCGTGCGGATCGTTTACGGTAAGCATTGTTGTTTGCTTAAGTTCAGGCAATGTTGTCCTATATAAAATGCTTCCGAACCCCTGGTTGTATTCTTCCATCGTGTGTATGTTTCTGTCGGTTTTCGGGTCTGGCAGATTATTGAACAACGGGGCTACCTGTGTAAATTTAAATTCAGGTATGGCTATCGGTTTTATTAACGAAGGTATAGCCGGTAATTTTTTCCCACCGGTATATTTGGCAAGGGTTTTCCTTAGTTCATGATATTTGGGAGTTGTCTGTCCTGATTCGCTGATGGGGGCATCGTAGTCATACGATGTTACGTCGGGTGCGAATCCGGGCGAATTAGCACCGGCCCAATGTCCCCAGTTGGTTCCGCCATGTGTCATGTACAGGCTGAATGATATGCCTTTTGACAGCATTTCGTCAATTCCTGCAATCATGTCGGCAGCCGGGCGTGTTTCGTGGTTGGCTCCCCATTTGTCGAACCATCCGCTCCAGAATTCAGAGCACATAAGCGGACTGTCGGGCCTGACCTTTTTCAGTGGGGCAAATTGTTGGTCGATGTTTGCACCGGTTCCGAAGTTTATTGTCCATATCATGTCGTCGAGGCCGTTATTGAGGAAGTTTGACGACCAGTCGCATTGAAACAAGGTGACTTCTGGTCCGAAATTTTTGCGCAGCATGTCGCGAACAGTGCCTACATATTCTTTGTCGATACCGTATGAACCGTACTCATTTTCCACCTGTATCATTATAATGGGGCCGTTGTTGGCAATAGTCATGTCTGCAACTTGTTCCGCAACTGCCTTCTGAAATTTGTCCACACGTTCCAGAAAGTATTGGTCAGACTCGCGCAAACGGATGTCTTTCTTTTTTAGCAGCCACCACGGTAGTCCGCCCATTTCCCATTCGGCGCATACATAGGGGCCTGGACGCAGAATTACCAGCATGCCGTTGTCGTGACAAAGTTTCACAAATTCGCGTAGGTCGTTTTGTCCGCTGAAGTCAAACTGGTCGGGGGTTGATTCGTGGGAGTTCCAGAATACATACAAACACACTGAGTTCATACCTAATGCTTTGCACATTTTTATGCGTTGGTCCCAATATGGACGCGGTATTCGTGGATAATGCAGTTCGGCGGCCTTTATAATAGCCGGCTCTCCGTTTAGCAGGAATGTACCTTTGCCGGCAGTAAATGAGCCTGCCATTGCCTGTATGCATAAATACCACATGCTTAACACGGTTATTGCCAGGCGATAGAAAAGTTTATTCATGTTGATTTCTGGTTGTTTAATTCATGGTTATTAGGTGCTGTGATTTCGTCTTGGCCTTAGTTGTTAGGCGGAGGGGTGTAGTCTAGTGCTAATCCTCCTTCTGCGGTTTCGCGATAGATGGACGGCAAGTCGTGTCCGGTTTGTTTCATAACCTGTACTACGCGGTCGAATGAAACGCGGTGGTCTCCGTCGGTAAATGATGAATACAGGTTTGAATCAAGAGCTCTTGCGGCTGCATATGCATTTCGTTCAATGCACGGTATTTGGACAAGGCCGCATACGGGGTCGCATGTCATGCCAAGATGGTGTTCAAGCCCCATTTCGGCGGCATACTCAATTTGTGCCGGAGACCCCCCGAACAATTGGTTTGCGGCAGCAGCAGCCATGGCGCATGCTACTCCAACCTCTCCTTGGCATCCTACTTCTGCCCCTGATACAGAGGCATTATGTTTGACAATGTTTCCGATTAGTCCGGCTGTTGCCAGTGCTCGGCATATCCTAGAGTCGGAAAACTGGCGGCTTTGCTGAAGGTGGTATAGTACGGCTGGAACCACTCCGCATGAGCCGCATGTAGGGGCTGTGACAATAATTCCTCCTGATGCGTTTTCCTCGGCCACGGCCAGGGCATAGGCAAATACAAGCCCTCTCGACTGCAGGTTTTGTTTGAATCCGGTGGCGCGTACAAAATAGCTGGCGGCGCGACGGCGTAGGCCTAGCGGCCCGGGTAATACGCCTTCGCGGTCTATGCCTCGTTCTACAGCCGCACGCATTGTCTGCCATATTTCGTTAAGGAAAGGCCAGATTTCGGGTCCTTCGCATTCTTCAACGTACTCCCAATATGATTTGCCCGAACGGCGGCACCATTCCAGTATTTCTGTGAGTGTTGACAAAGGATATACATCGGAATCTTTCTCGATATCGATGGTGAGAGGGCCGTCGGCAGGGTCTTCGGCCAGTGCTCCTCCTCCCACACTATACACACGCCATTCTTTAATTACGTTGCCCATTGTGTCGAGAGCCTCGAACAACATTCCGTTGGGATGGAGTGGGAGTGTGATGTGTGGTTGCCATAATATGCTGACATTTGCCGTTGGGCTTATAGTTTCTTCTATAGCTCGGTCGGTTAGGTGTCCGCGTCCGGTAGCAGCCAGGCTGCCGTATAGCGTTACACGGTATGATGCGGCATCGGTAGTGCGTCGGAGGAATTCGGCTGCGGCTCTGCGCGGCCCCATAGTGTGGCTGCTCGACGGCCCGGTGCCTATACGGTATAATTCTCTTATACTTTTCATGCGGTTTCTACTGCACAGTTCGAATAATTTTTAACTCACTTCAAATTTACGTTATTTATATGAAAAAATCAATTGCCGCATACTCCATGTTCTTAAAAGAACTGTGTATGCGGCAATTGTTTAAGAAATAAAATGTTTATTTCTTAGCGTATCCGAGGGCTTCTTTACATTTGTTGGTTATATATGCCCAGTCCTTGGCAGCAACCTTGTCTTTGGGGAACAGTTTTGAACCCATGCCCACGCAGTATACTCCGGCAGAGAACCATGCGTTCAGGTTTTCTTCGGTAGGTTCAACACCGCCTGTAACCATGAGCTTAGACCAGGGCATGGGTGCGAGCAGTCCTTTTACGAATTTCGGACCTAGTACGTCGCCGGGGAACACTTTGCAGAGTTCACAGCCAACTTCCTGGGCAGCTCCGACTTCCGATATGGATCCGCAACCGGGTGTGTAAGGAACCTGGCGGCGGTTACATACACGTGCCACTTCCGGGTTGAACAGCGGGCCAACAACAAAGCATGCGCCAAGCTGCATGTATAGCGCCGCTGTTCCTGGCTCAACTACCGACCCTACGCCGATTGCCATTTCAGGACATTCGGTAGCGGCAAATTTTACAACTTTTTCAAATACTTCGTGGGCGAAGTCACCACGGTTGGTGAATTCGAATGCGCGTACACCGCCTTCGTAGCAAGCCTTTACTACCTGACAGGCTATTTCGGCATCCTTGTGATAGAACACCGGCACCATGGGTGCTTCCTTTATTTTGGCCATTACGGCCTGTTTGTCGAATTTTGCCATTTCTGTTGCGTTTAAACGTTAAACAAGTTTATCGCTGCACGCGGCCGTTTGCGCTACCTCCGGCAAGTGCTTTTACTTCGTCGACAGACACAAGGTTAAAGTCGCCTGGAACGGTATGCTTTAGGGCCGATGCTGCTACGGCAAATTCAAGAGCGTCAGCCTGGTTGTCCATAGTCAGCAGGCCGTGGATAAGTCCGCCTGAGAATGAGTCGCCGCCGCCGACACGGTCAATTATCGGGTTGATGTCGTAACGCTTGCTCTGGTAGAATTCTTTGCCGTTGTAAATCATGGCTTTCCAGCCGTTGTGGGTTGCAGAGAACGATTCGCGCAGTGTAGATACCACATATTTGAAACCGAATTCTTTCATCATGGCTTCGAATATGCCTTTATATCCCTCGGCATCGGTGTTGCCGCCTTCAACATCGGCATCAGGTTTGAATCCGAGGCAGAGTTCGGCATCTTCTTCATTGCCAATGCAGACATCTACATATTTCATAAGCGGACGCATTATTGACTGGGCTTTTTCCGAAGTCCAGAGTTTTTTGCGGAAGTTAAGGTCGACGGACACGGTTACGCCGTGACGTTTTGCCGCTTCACAGGCCAGTCGTGTAAGTTCTGCTGCCTTGTCGGATATGGCAGGGGTTATGCCGCTCCAGTGGAACCAGTCGGCACCTTCCATAATAGCGTCGAAATCGAAGTCCTGAGGGTCGGCTTCTGATATGGCGGAATTAGCGCGGTCGTAGATAACTTTTGAAGGGCGCATAGAAGCACCGGTTTCGCAGTAATATATGCCTACACGGTCGCCTCCGCGTGCTATGAACTTGGTGTCGACACCGTAACGACGTAGTGCGTTTACGGCAGCCTGGCCGATTTCGTGCTTGGGTAGTTTCGACACAAAGTATGCATCGTGTCCGTAGTTTGCGCAGCTTACTGCCACATTGGCTTCGCCGCCGCCCCAGATTACATTAAAATTATCTACCTGCACAAAACGGTTACAGCCGGCAGGCGACAGGCGCAACATGATTTCGCCTAATGTAACAACTTTCATATTAATATATTTTGCTCTGTTAAATATAAATTAGCGTGTTTATTATTCCATTTCAAGGTATGTTACCTTGTCCATGTCGCCGTAGTTGAGGTTCTCACCGCCCATACCCCAGATAAACATGTAGTTCGATGTTCCGGCAGCTGCATGTATGCTCCATTCCGGAGCCATTACAGCCTGTTCGTTGTGAAGCCAGATAAGGCGGTTTTCCTGAGGTTCGCCCATGAGGTGGCAAATTGCATTGCCTTGCGGTACATTGAAATAGAAGTAAACTTCCACACGGCGGTCGTGAGTGTGTGCCGGCATGGTGTTCCACACAGACCCTGGTTTGAGTTCTGTAAGTCCCATCTGCAACTGGCATGGACCTTCTTCAAGCACGTTGCTTACTATAAGCTGGTTTATTACACGGTCGTTGCTTTCTTCAAGGGAACCTGCCTTTATTTGGTTGGCTTTGATTGAACCTTTGCGTCCGTCAATAGTGATTAGCTGTGTTTTGTATGCCTTGTGTGCAGGAGTGGAGTTGATGTAGAATTTAGCCGGATTTGCCTGATCCTTCGACCGGAATGTAACTTCTTTGTTGCCACGGCCTACATAAAGAGCGTCTTTGAAATGGAGCTCGTAGTCTTTGCCGTCTACATTGACAATACCGTCGCCGCCAATGTTTATAACTCCTAGTTCGCGGCGTTCAAGGAAGTATTCTGCTTTTAACGGGTCTATTGTTTCAAGTTTGACTGTTTTGCCAACGGGTATAACGCCGCCGTAAACAATGCGGTCGTACATAGAGTATGTGAGGTTTATTTTATTTTCCTCCATAACTTTCGGCATCATGAAATGCGAACGCAACTGTTTGGTGTCGTATCCTTTCACGTCGTCGGGATGACAAGCGCGCAGAATTGAGTATTCAGTTTGTGCTGTTGCCGTTAGTGCGGCAACAGCCAGAGCTATTGTAAGAATTACTTTTTTCATTTTTATAAATGGTTGATTTGTTGTTTATTCTGTTGTTTGAATTTCTGACGAGTTTTTTTCTGCCATCATGCGCTGGTTGCGTATTATGTGTACGCGGTTCCACCAC
>SSTG01000146.1 GCA_004801635.1 Muribaculum caecicola
GGCAAAGCTCAAATAAATTTGGCTTTGCGCTCGACTTATCCGTATCTTTGTAAATTATCCGCTTTACGCGGAATGAAAATTTTTGTTATGGATCAAGGGAACATAAGAATAAAAGGAGCAAAGGTAAATAATCTGAAAAACGTTGATGTCAGCATTCCGCGTAACAAACTAGTAGTTGTTACCGGTGTAAGCGGATCAGGCAAATCATCGCTTGCTTTCGACACCCTCTATGCCGAAGGACAAAGACGCTATGTGGAAAGCTTGTCAGCATACGCAAGACAGTTTTTAGGTAAAATGGCAAAGCCGGAAGTAGACTTTATAAAAGGCCTTCCTCCGGCCATAGCCATAGAACAGAAAGTGAACACACGCAACCCTCGTTCCACAGTGGGCACATCTACTGAAATTTACGACTATCTGCGTCTTTTGTTCGGGCGAATAGGCCGGACATACTCGCCTGTTACCGGACAGCTTGTGAAAAAGCACACTGTAGAGGATGTAATTTCAACGGCTGTATCTTATCCTGAAGGAACGCGTATGGCTGTAACTGCCCAGCTTGACGTGCCACAAAACCGGTCAATGCGCCAACATTTGGAAATACTAATGAAAGGCGGATACTCGCGTCTGGCCACTTTTGATGGAAATTTTCTTGATATGGAACAGTTGATTGCCAACGAGGATACCGACATACTTGAACCAGACAAACTGCTATTGCTTATAGACCGACTGTCGTTTAGTAACGAAACAGACAATATAAGCCGGCTCACCGACTCCGCAGAAACAGCGTTTTTCGAAGGCCACGACCAAATGACGCTGCTTGTATGGAACGACGGCGCTGTACGCACACACCAGTTTTCCAAACGATTTGAGGCCGACGGAATCACATTTCGCGAGCCATCGGACCTTATGTTCAATTTCAACAATCCTTACGGTGCCTGCAACACTTGCGAAGGATTTGGCAAGGTGCTTGGAATAGACCCGGCACTGGTGGTTCCCGACCCAACGCTGTCGGTTTACGACGATGCCGTAAAATGCTGGAGAGGCGAAAAAATGAGCGAATGGAAACGCGCTTTGCAACATATTGCGCCGCACATTGGATTTCCTATTCACAAGCCATATTGCGAACTTTCGCAACATGAGCTAGACCTGCTATGGCACGGATCAGGCCCGTTTGGCGGCATAGACGGTTTTTTCCGAATGGTTGACGAAAACCAGCACAAGATACAATACCGGGTAATGCGCGCCCACTACCGTGGAAAAACCACATGTCCTACATGCGGCGGTTCCCGTCTGAAACCAGACACAGCCTACGTACGTGTGAACGGCCTGTCAATTTCGGAACTGACAGCCATGCCCGTTGAAGAATTAAAAAATTGGTTCGACAATCTGCAACTATCCGACACTCAGGCTGCAATTGCATCACGCCTGCTCACCGAAATAAAAAACCGCCTGGAATTCCTATGCGATGTCGGCCTGGGCTATCTTACACTCGACCGCACCAGCAATACACTTTCCGGAGGCGAAAGCCAGCGCATAAACCTGGCCACGTCGCTAGGCAGTTCGTTAATGGGTTCGCTATATATTTTAGACGAACCAAGCATAGGTCTGCATTCGCGCGACACCGACCGTTTGATAAAAGTACTGTGCCACCTTCGCGACATAGGAAACACCGTAGTAATTGTGGAACACGACCAGGATATAATGCAGGCAGCCGACCACCTTGTTGATGTCGGGCCTGATGCCGGCACTCTCGGTGGCCGGATAATGTGGGAAGGGTCATTGTCCGAACTCCCCAAAAAGTCTGACTCATATACTGTAAACTATCTAAAAGGCTCTCTTTCCATTCCAGTGCCCAAACAACGACGGCGCTGGCGCGACTACATAGAAGTTGCAGGGGCTTCGGAACACAACCTTAAAGGAATCGACGTGAAATTTCCGCTCGGTGTACTTACAGTGGTTACAGGTGTAAGCGGCTCAGGAAAATCGACACTTGTCCGCGACATATTATACCGTGCAGTAGCACGGCATTTCGACACTGCCACCGACGCACCCGGCCGTCACAAATGCATTCGAGGCGACTTACAACGCATTTCCGGAGTAGAATTTGTTGACCAAAACCCCATAGGGCGTTCATCTCGCTCCAACCCGGCAACCTACCTAAAAGCCTACGACGAGATACGCCGTCTGTTTGCAGAGCAACAAGGTTCAAAACAAATGGGATTCACACCTGGTCATTTCTCTTTCAACGCCGAAGGCGGCCGATGCGAGGAATGCAAGGGAGAAGGCACAATTACAATAGAAATGCAATTCATGGCCGATATAGTGATTCCTTGCGAGGCATGTCACGGACAACGATTCAAAAACGAGATTCTTGAAATCAGGTATCGCGGTAAAAATATTAACGACATACTTAATATGACCGTAAACGAAGCCATTGAATTTTTTTCAGAAGGCAAACCTGAATTCAATGAAAAGAAAATTGTTAACCGTCTGCGTCCACTTCACGACGTAGGGTTGGGTTACATAAAACTCGGACAATCGTCGTCAACATTGTCAGGCGGCGAAAACCAACGGGTAAAACTGGCTTATTATATCGGACAGGAAAAATCTTCGCCCACGCTGTTCATATTCGACGAACCTACAACCGGCCTTCACCTCAACGATATAAACACGCTAATGAAGTCGCTTAACAGGCTTATTGAACAAGGCCATTCTGTTGTAATTATAGAACACAACCTAGACGTAATAAAATGTGCCGACCACGTAATCGACATCGGCCCTGAAGGAGGCGACAAAGGTGGAAAGCTCGTTGTATGCGGCACTCCGGAAATGGTAGCCGGCTGTGCCGACTCATACACAGGCCGCTACCTGCGTGACAAACTCAAGTAACCAAAATAATAAAAAAGTGAGATTTTAAATTTAAAATCTCACTTTGTAACACTTGTTATGCCATATGGACTAGTCCATATGGCATAAATTATTTAATATACGTTTTGTCAACACGCACGGTTCCGTCGGCAAAACATGTCTTAACTATGTTAAGAGCGCCTTTAACAGGAGCAGAAAGCCTAACACCTCCAAGGCTGTAGTATTCCACTGATACTGCATCCGCAACTGGCAACTCAATGTTGTCAATACCCGAACTCTGGCCGGCAGCCGCCTGGGCAATCTGCTCATCGGAAAGCGGATAATTGTAAATACGAAAATCAGACATCGCGCCTTTAAACAAACTGCCGTCCAAATTCTGACCACGGCCTATATAGCTTAGCATGAAATTATCCGCATTAATATCTGCCCCGGCAGAACCAATATTCTTACCGTCAACATAAAGAGTCATTATGCCCTTGCCTACAACAGCAGCCACATGCATCCATTTGCCTTGTATTGCCGCTGGTGCATCAACCATGGCAACATCATCCCCATGCTTCATTACAAGACGCATATTGCCGTTTTCTGCCGGAGTGAGATATAACGAAGCGTCATCGGCCATACCGAAATCAAAAATATGCTGCACACCTTCGCCGCCATCGTTACGCACACGTGCCATAACCGTCATTTCCGGCATCTGGCACAATGTGTATGGCAACTGTAGCCACTGAGCACCGTCAAAACCTAGTGCCTTTGTACCGTTGCCGCCTTCTAGAAAAACAGGAGTGGCAAACGGGCACAAAACAAATTCGTTTTCTGTAGCATCATCTAAATTTGCATCAAAACCGAAAGAAGCCTTAATGCCATTGCCATTTGCAGAAGACGACGATACTGCCGACGAGGCATCGGAACGATTTAGCGACCAGTCGGAAGCAAACACCTTGTAGTCATATACCACGCCGGCCCGTACTGTATTGTCAATAAACCGGCACTCCTTTATATTTCTGGCTATTGTATTGAAATCCTCTTTACCCCGTTCTGCACGGAGCACAGCATATCCGGCAACATCGGCATCAGCCGGAGCCGTCCATGTAAGACTTACCGCACCTTGCAAAGGCTGCGCGGCCAACCCTGATGGAACAGCAGGTTTATCGGTTTCACATTCGGCATCCGTCGGCAGGAAACGCCAAAGCTGGATTTTATCGGCAATAAATTCCTGCTGACGCACCTGTCCGTCCGTACCGGCAGTAAGGTAAAGGCCGCTATATCGCGAACGTATACGGAACCAGTTGTCTGAATCATACTCCAAATACCATTGTTGGTTATGCCCTCCACCATATGGCCACTGAATAATCTCACCACCGGCTTCCAGGCTCCAATTGTAGACATCCATCATTTTTTCAGATGCAATGTTAGTAATGAGGTATCCGCTGTAATCGCCGCCTATTGTATGCGGTACAGGAACAACCTTCCATTGCTGCCACCCGGTTTTGGAAGGGGTATTTACGAACAGCCTTGCCAAATCGTCGGACGAACCGTTGCTAAATCCAAGCACTTTCAACCACGCTCCGTTCATAATAGTATAGTTGCCATTTACCACAGGCTGTATATCGGCACCTGAAGTTATATGGAAAACCGCCTCGGCACTGGTCTGGTTCGGACCCTGATATGTATCGTAGTCACCTGGAATATCTGTAACAAATTCACGCGTCGGCCCATAACCGTCAAAATACACGTCGGCTGTACGCGAAACAAACCTATATGTACATGATTCGGCCTGACGTTCCGACGAGCCAACAAAACCCTGTATTTTTCCCGACGGGGCACGGTACACCGCTGCAGACGACCAAGCCTTGCGGTTTTCGGCATAAGCAAGGCGTTCTCCGCCACTTGCCTTACAAAATTCTCCACGCACAAGGTCGGCATGTCCCCACCATATGCCGGTCTGCATGCCATATTCCACACCAACCATAGCCTCCATAACATTGTGAAGCTCGTCGGCAGTGGCATGCTTGCCGTCGGCACGCACAGTCTGGAAAAAGTTAGCATAATTGTCGAACGAACCGGCAAGCTGGTGTGTGTTGCCTTCGTCTAGATTCGACTTAAGGGCGTTATACCACGGCAAAGCCTCGTCGCAATTCAGAGTATTTCCGCCACTTAGCCTTATCGACTGAAAACGAGGATAGTTGTCTGCATTTTTAAGCGTTGAATTGATAAGCGAGAATATAAACTGGCTCAAACCGTTCCACTGATAGTCTGGCTCGTTGAATGGAGCGGCAGAAACTACAGTATATCCCATTTCCTGAACCGCGGCTGCTGTAGCATCGATCAGTTTGGCCCATTCGGCCGGTTTGTTGTCGTAAACGTCATGCAGCGTCGGATCGCCGGCATCAAGATTCAAGGCGATGTTTACTTTATGGCCTATAAGCCCAACAAGACGCATGCGTTCAGCCAGATTGTTACGCAACACGTCGGGCAGCACTCCTTTTTCAGTTATCTGCGCCCAAGGCTGAAATGACACTCGCGCTACATCTATAATGTCTGAGCCCAGAAAACGAACACCTCTGCGCATATTTGCCTCGTCGGGCCACGCCGTGTCAAGCCCCCATTCAATAGGCTTTGCCTGTCCCCCGGCAAAAATGTCAAAAAACAATGACCGGTCGGCAACAGGCACCGGGTCCGACGTTTCGGAGGCAATTACTGATAAAGCAGGAGCCACCATACCCATCACCGCCGCAAACAGCGGTTTCAGCATTGAAGTTTTCATGAATATTAAATTTATAGGTATTAAATGTTCTAAACAATTACAGGCCTTATTGTTTCTAATGCACATGCATTACGCGCATCACTTCCTCCTCTGTGCCTGCAAACGGGCCCGAATGGCCAAGTTTAATTGTGCACATGGCAGCGGCAAATGCACCGGCATCGTAGCACGAAGCCCCCCGGTTGCGCATATATAAATAGCCTGTCATGTATGTATCGCCACAACCAGTAGCATCGAATACCCGTTCTGGCTCATACGC
>SSTG01000147.1 GCA_004801635.1 Muribaculum caecicola
CAGAGCATCTGCCTTACAAGCAGAGGGTCGGCGGTTCGAATCCGTCAACGCCCACCATAATTCACGAAAAATCCAACAGCCTCCTGATGAACATCTAGAGGCTGTTTGTCGTTTCTAAAACATGATTACCAGCTTGCTCAGGCCGTTGTTCGCGCACCGGTACAAAACATGGCGCGAGGCGGCGTCTAATATTGAAAATGCCCAGCGTCTGCAATTAGCCCGTCTGATTTCCAAAGGAGCCGGTACGTTGTACGGCGAGCGTCTGCATTTTAATTCAATTGACCGCTATGAGACATTCCGCAGGCGCGTTCCCGTTGTCGGCTACGAGCAGATGCGGCCTCTTATTATGCGCATGGTAAACGGCGAGCAGGATATACTGTGGCCGGGCCGGGTGTTTAGGTTTGCCCAGTCGTCAGGAACCAGTGACGGCAAAAGCAAGTATGTTCCTGTTACTGCCGACTCGCTGCGTTATAATCATTACCGTGGCGGATTCGACACTGTGTCGCACTATCTTCATGCTTACGACAAAAGCCGGTTGTTTGACGGCAGGGCGTTTATTCTTGGCGGCAGTTTTTCAAACGAGTTGGAACTGGCCCCGGGTGTGCGTGTGGGCGATTTGTCGGCCAGCCTTATCGACGGTATAAACCCGTTGGTAAACTTGATACGGGTTCCGAAGAAAAAAGTGGCGCTGATGTCGGATTGGACTGAAAAACTACCGCTTTTGGTTGAGGGCTCCATGAATGCCAATGTGACTAACATTTCCGGCGTGCCGTCGTGGTTCCTGACCGTGCTTAAAAAGATTATGGAGCAGAAAGGTGTGGAAAACATTCATGATGTGTGGCCTAACCTGGAAGTGTTTTTTCATGGCGGCATATCTATGGAACCTTACCGCGCCCAATACCGGCGAATAACCAACGCGCAGAAAATGCGCTATATGGAAACGTATAATGCTTCTGAAGGATTTTTTGCAATACAGACTGACCCTGAATCGCACTGGCTTGAAGTGATACCTGACGGGGGTATTTTTTATGAATTTGTGCCTTTGGACCAGATAGGTGAGGATTTCCCCGACGCACTGCCTTCATGGAAGGTGGAACCGGGTGTTACATATGCCCTTGTGATAACGTCTAGCAACGGATTGTGGCGTTACGTGCTTGGCGACACCGTGACCATACAGCAGGTATCGCCGCTTAAGTTCACCATTGCCGGACGTACCAAACATTTTATAAATGCTTTTGGAGAGGAACTGATGGTTTATAACGCTGAGCGCGCTATGGCTGCCACGTGTGCCAAGATGGGCTGCGATGTTGTTAACTACACCGCTGCACCGGTATATGCCGGCGATAATTCGCGCGGATGCCACCAGTGGCTTGTTGAGTTTGCCAACCGCCCGGAATCGCTTGATGAGTTTGCTGTGGTGCTCGATAAGAATCTGCAGTCGGAAAATTCCGATTATCAGGCTAAACGCTCTGGCGATATATTTCTTGGGCCACCCATTGTGTCGGAAGCCAAGAGCGGATTGTTTGACCGCTGGCTGGCCAATACCGGCAAACTAGGCGGACAGCGGAAGGTGCCCCGTCTTTGCCCCGACCGAAGGTTTATTGACCCTATGCTCGAGCTAAATGCCGTATAGATTAATGATTGGAAACTTATTTTCGGCATCGGATTGCGGTGTCTATATTGTTACCGGAGCCACCGGCGGTATCGGCAGGGCGATAGTTGACGGTTTGGCGGAACGAGGGGTGAAGAATATTGTTTTGGGTGTGCGTAATTTAAATGCCGGCGAAAAAATTGCCCGAATGTATGGCGGTACGGTTGCCGTTGAGCTGCTCGACCTGGCCAGTTTTACGTCGGTATGCTCATTTGCAAGCCGTATACTTGCATCGGAAATTCCTGTACGTGCACTGATAAATAATGCCGGCGTACTGGCTTCGCGTAAGGATATAACTGTTGACGGTTATGAAACTACTATGCAGGTTAACTGGTTGTCGCCGGTGCTGTTGTCATATCTTTTAATGCCACGGATAGAAAAAGGCGGAAGCATATTGTTCACAACCTCGTTTATGAGGCGTGTTTGCCGTGTTACTTCACACTGGCATAAATTGTCTACTGGAAAGTTTAACCGTTTCAAGGTTTATGCATGGTCAAAACTGATGCTTGCGCAAACCGCGCGCTACATGTCTGCTGAATTACGGCGGAACGGTATTTATATAAATTGTACCGACCCGGGTATAGTGGATACTGAAATACTTCGTCTTGGGTACCGGGTGGTAGACGGATTGGCCGATTGCATTCTGCGTCCGGTTATCAGCACTCCGCGTCAAGGTGCCGAATGTACTTTCAGGGCTTTGGAAGCTTCTGACTCGGGTTGTGTGTTTACCCGTAGGGGATGCCGCCCGATTGCCATGCGCGACAGCCGGCATGTGTCGTTTTCAGCGGTCAAAAGTGTTATAAATAAAGCTAAAATATTACTAAATAACGAATTATAACCACAACTAAAAATCCGTAGTGCCGTTATTCATTTCAAATGATGGCAAAGGGTTTATTTAAATTTAACAACCATGCAGGTTGCATGTCGAAAAATGTAACTAAATTTGCAAATATGTCATAAAATAAATATTATATTAAAACTATGGAACAAAAAGAATTAGACAAAATAAGCTATGCCCTGGGGCTAAGTATGGGCAACAACTTCAAAAATTCCGGCATACAGACATTGAACGTGAAGGATTTTACCGACGGTGTTGCTGCTGTTTTTGAAGGTGCCGAGCCTAAAATGTCGTACACGGAGGCTAAGGCCGAGATACAGAAATATTTCGAAGCAATGGCTGCCCGTCAGGAAGAAGAAAATAAGGCGAAAGTTAAAATAAACGAGGAAGCCGGTGCCGCTTATCTGGCAAAGAATAAAGAGCGCGAAGGCGTGCATGTCACATCTTCGGGGCTTCAGTATGAGGTTTTGAAGGAGGGTAATGGAAAACAGCCTTCGGCCAATGACTCAGTTACCGTGCATTATACAGGCAAACTTCTTGACGGAACTGTTTTTGACTCGTCGGTAGAGCGTGGCGAGCCGGCCACATTCGGGGTTACGCAGGTTATTCCCGGATGGATAGAGGCTCTCCAGCTTATGAAAGAGGGTGCGCAATGGCGTTTGCACATACCGTCTAACCTGGCTTACGGCCCGGCAGGTGCAGGAAACGTTATCGGCCCTAACGAAACTCTAATTTTCGATGTGGAATTAATAAAAGTAAATAACTAATCGCAATATCACACAAACATTATGAAAAAATTATTTTTAGCAGCAGGAGCCGCGCTTATGGTTATGGGCGTTACTTCTTGTTCGAAAAAATCAGGCGTGTCGGCTGAGGACAAGGCTTTTGACGACTCTTTGGCATGCGCATGGGGACAGATGGTAGGCTATCAGGCAAATCAGATGGCCGGTAGCAATCCTACTCAAAAACTTGATAAAGAAGCTTACATTCGCGGAATACAGGCGGCAATGCTTG
Source organism: Muribaculum caecicola (assembly GCA_004801635.1). Classification (GTDB taxonomy): domain Bacteria; phylum Bacteroidota; class Bacteroidia; order Bacteroidales; family Muribaculaceae; genus Muribaculum; species Muribaculum caecicola. Next base: position 3,504 of record SSTG01000147.1, read on the forward strand.
TTGATACGGCAGACCAGAGCTACCTTCAGGGTTTGGAAATGGGCTCGCGTCTTGCGCGCCAGCGTTACTACGCAATGAAAGAGCTGGATGTTAACGTAGATGCCGAATTGTGGATGAAGAACTTCCGCAAAAACTTCATGGCTGACTCGTTGGCCGACAACGTGCAGGATGTTATGACCGGTTTCCAGATTCTTGCCCAACGAGCCGAACAGCGTGCACAGGACCGCAAAGATGCCGAACTGGAGAATTCGGACGATTCACAGGCCAACATAAAGGCTGGTAACGCTTACGTTGACTCGCTAAAGGCGGCAGGAGCGCAGCTTCAGACATCAGAAACCGGCCTTGTTTATGTTATTGAGAATGCCGGCGAAGGTGAAAAGGTTAAGGATAACGACCGTGTTGTTGTAAATTACAAGGGCAGTTTCACCAACGGCCACGTATTTGATGCTTCAGAGAAACATGGCGGCACTGCAACGTTCAGCCCGTCGAACGTTGTTCCTGGTTTCGGCGAAGGTTTGAAGATGCTCTCAAAGGGCGGTAAGGCAACACTCTATATACCAGGCAAGCTGGCATATGGTGTCCATGGTAATCCGGGAGCAGGTATCGGCCCTAACCAGATGCTCGTTTTCGAAGTGGAAGTTGTGGACATAAACCCGAATAAGTAAAGGGGTGTTATTTTAAACTGACAATGCCGGAGTGCCGGGCCTGTATTTCGGCCTGTGGGCTCCGGCATTTTATTAGAACATGTGTAAAAAAAAACAGTAATTATGAAGGTATTTGCAGTATTGGCTTCTGCTGCCATAAGTTTCGCGGCTACGGCCCAGTCGTTCCCTGCCGGTGACGCGCCGCTTGACAAGATAACCGGCCAGCCGGGATTTACAGGTATTTTTCATTCCTGGGGTTTTATTGGCGACTCGTTGTCGAGCGGAGAGCATGAGAGCCGTAATGCCGATGGGACAATAGGGTATCACGACCTGTATGAATATTCCTGGGGGCAACGCATATGCCAGGCTACAGGGGCTAAGGGCGATAATTATTCGCAAGGAGGAGAAACAGCCAGCGGATGGATAGAGCATTTTTGGAACAACCCTAATAACGGGAACAATAATATAGACGCAAAAGTGTCGCCAAAGCAGGGCTATATTATCGCTCTTGGTGTAAACGATTTTAATCGTGGCGACAAGGCTGGAAATCCGGACGTTGACATAAACCTGTCGGACTTTACAAAAAATGCCGACACGTTTGCCGGGAATTACGGCGGAATAATACAGCGAGTCAAGTCCATACAGCCCGAAGCAAAGATTTTTGTTGTTACAACTCCTCGTGACGGGCAAGACCGTAAGGAATTTAACGGCGTGATTCGTAAAATGGCCGATATATTCAGCAATGTGTATGTTATTGATTTGGAGAAATATGCTCCTGACTATTCCGAAGGTTCCGATATAAGGCAGAACTATTATATGGGCGGACATCTTTCTGCTGCCGGTTACCTGTTGACATCGTGGATTATGATGGACTATATAGACTGGATTGTGCGACACAATATGGACGACTTCCGCCAGGTTGCTTTTATCGGTACCGGCCTGAAGTATTAAATATCTTCTCTGATAACCGGTTTAAATAAGAATCTGAATATACAAAATAGAACAAGGATGGACCGTACCAGCCCATCCTTGTTCTATTTTGTATGTGTGATAATGGTGTTACCGTACAACGACTTTTTTAACGTCTTTTCCAATCTTTACAATGTAAAGCCCGGCTTCTACATCTATTTGCGTGTAATCCGTTCCTGTAAATGAGGCAACAGTGCTTCCGTCGGAAGTAACTATGATTGTGTGGGCGTTTGCTGCATTGAATATTTCAATAATTCCGTTCCCGGTTTTGACAACCGCTGCCGACGATGCTGCTGTAACTTCCTCTATGCCCGATGTCTCGCCTGGAATTAGGTAAAGTCCGCATACTTGTTCGTTATTTGCGAAATCGGTAAGCTTTTCGGTGGCGGCGGTTTCGAGATTCACACGGTATAGTGCGGAAGTTCCGTCGCTTCGTGTAACAGTCCAATAAAACAGCCCGGTTGTCTGGTCTATAATGCCTCCGCCGGCATAATGTGGAGCGGCACCGGTTGGTGCGACAAGAGATGTTTTGCCTGTTTCCTTGTTCACCTTAAGCAGGTTGCCGGCCCAGTCGATAGCATATGCCTGTCCGTCGGCATTGAATGAAAATGCAGACCAGTCGTCGTCAAGGTTGGCAATTACCGTTGCCTTGCATGTTGCCAGGTCGTAGGTGCCGAATGTATATCCTTTTCCGTCGGCAGTGTACATACAGCCGTATACTGTGCCCGTTGTAGGGTCTTCGGCCAGCAAGGTGGCGAATTCAGTC
>SSTG01000148.1 GCA_004801635.1 Muribaculum caecicola
AGGAGTTGAACAGCTGTATAAAGCAACAGATGCAAGAACGGATGTTGCAATGACTGATATTTTCATGGAAACAATATGTTTAATATGGGTTAATTAATTTATGTATTAGTTGCCAAGCGGTTTTTCGACATTTACGAACGGTGACAACGGCCAGTAAAATGTTGTAGGATCGTCGGGAGTGGCCGGGTTGAATGTGCGTGTGTCGGTTATATGTGTGGCAAGTTCTGGCAATTGTGAGCGTATTCCTTCTACAACGCAACGGGCTACTTCGTAGGCTCCAAATGGATTGAAGTGGGTATTGTCAGCAAGTGCTTTGTCTTGTCCGGGGAATGTTCCGGCTGGATAGTGTACGAATGCTTTCTTAGAATTCTCTACACCCATAGCTTCATATAGCTTCGCTGTCATGGGGTTGAGTTCTATCAGCGGAATGCTGTCGTGCTTTGCAAGGAAACGTACGGCATCAATATATTCGCCATGAGTATTTATAATGTGTCCGTTTTTATCGAATGCACGCCTGCTTGTTGGTGTGACAAGCACAGGTTTGGCTCCTTTTTCACGAACTTGGTCGACAAGTGTTTTCATTGATGTCATAAATGAATAGTAGGCACCTTTGCCGGGGCCGCGCTGTTTTTGGTCGTTGTGTCCGAATTCAATGAATACATAATCGCCGGGCTTCATAGTGCTTAATGCCTTTGCCGCGCGTTTGTCGTAGTTGAAAGTGTTTGCGCTTTGTCCGCTTTCTGCATGGTTTGCTACAACAATGTCCTGGTCGAAAAAATATGGTATTATCTGTCCCCAGCTGGCATACGGTTCCTGGTCCTGGTCAACCACGGTGGAGTTTCCGAACAGGTATACGGTTGTTATGTCGTTCACCGGCTCGATTGTAATGGATTCGCATACAGGGTATTCGCCGTTGAATTCCAGCGAAAGTTTCTCGTCCCAGCGTGTTATGCCTTTTTCGCGAGGGTTTAGCGACACGGTTTGGGCATTGTTGATGTATGCGTCACGTTTATTTACAATAAACGACTGTTCTATATATTTGCCTTTTTTTGTTTCGACTGGTTCTGCCATCATTCTACGCGATTCTGCACGTACTACGGTGGAGCCGCTGTGTTTTTTGTTTCCGAGGCGGACTGTAACCTTATAGTTGCCGTTGGGCACGCGCACGCTCCATATAAACGGCTTGCCTGTGTTATAGTTTTTTGATGTATTAAAGTCGAATCCGCTGCCGTTCATGGCTACGAATGGTTTTTCCTGTGCCAGCAGGTAGGTTTTCTTTTCTATGGGTTTGAGGTAGTTTTGCAACGGGCAGTCTGTATTGCGCAGGGCGAATGCTATGTTCGCGGCATTTAGTTCAGCACCTAGCCTGGATGTATGTGTGTGGTCGTTACGGAAATATGCCGGTGTTTTTTCAGGGCCAATTTCCTGTAGCATTTGTCCGGAAAGACGGTTAAGGTCGACAAAATACGCGCCTGTTTGCAGGGCAACCTGACGGGTCCATTCGCCTAGCCCTTCGGCATTGCTTTCAATTATGCCGTTTTTCCATTTATTGCGCGGAGTGTGGCTGACCACAACCGGTATAGCGCCTTTTTCTTGTGCGTCCATTATGAATTTGCGTAGATACCATCCAAAAGTGTATATTACCTGGTTGATACCGGTTTTCTCCATTTTGAACACCTTGCTGTCAGGGCCGTATCCCCAAAGTTCGCCGCGAGCCTTGCCCACGTTTATGTCGCCAAGGTCGTTATGTCCGAACTGCATTATTACAAAATCGCCAGGCTGTAAAGCCTTATATACTTTTTCCCAGCGTCCTTCGTCGAGGAATGTGCGTGCCGAGCGTCCAGCCATGGCATGATTCTCGACTGTGATTTTTTCAGGATCGAATTGCCCGGCAATAACTGACCCCCAACCCCACATTTCGTCGTCACGGTCTTTGTTCTTAACTGTGGAATCGCCGATGGTGAAAAGCATCGGTATGCCAGGTCGGCGTGTCGCACCGGTTACTGTGTCGACCGGTTCCGGAATCAGGCAGTCGGCTAATGGCAATCCGCTTTTTCTCAGACCTTCTACTGCGCTTTCCGCATTTACACGGGCACCGAATGCCGATGTGTGTATGCGGTCGAGATAAAACATATATTCCACTTTGCCAGGCCCGAAAGTTTCAAATTTGCGTGCTGTAATGTCGTTTAGGTCGACAAAAGGCACATTTTCCTGTTGTGCAACCTCTTTAGCCCATCCGCCAAATGTGGCGGCACAGCGTGTTATATGTTTTTGAGCCTTATCGTCCCAGGCTTTACGCGGTGTAAGTGAGAACAGTATAGGCTTGCCTCCCAAAGCGCGTGTTTCGCGTATATAGCGGCGGAGGTATTCGCCGTATGAATAAACGGTTTCTTTTACGCCGGTTTCCTTTATGGTAACTTCTATTGAATCAGTTCCGGTTCCGGGTATTGAGGCACGTGCGCGTCCGCTGTCGTATGGGCCGTTGTCGTTATGTCCGAGCTCTATTATAACCCAGTCGCCGGGGCGTATGCCTTTTTTTACATCGTCCCAGAGTTTTGTATAGAATGTGCGCGAGCTCATTCCTCCAAGGGCATGATTTTCAACAGTTATTTTTTCCGGGTCGAAATATTCTCCCATAAAGTATCCCCATCCCCATTGGCCGTTGTCGCCGTTTCCCATGGTGCCGGTACGCATGGTGGAGTTTCCTACCAAGAATAGCACGGGGTTGTTGCCTACACGCGATGACCCTGCTATGGGGCGTGCTGTACGGGCTTTGTTAATAGAGTCGGGGGTATTGTCTATAACTCCGTTGATGTCTTTTACCGGTGCCGGTATGTGGTTTGTCTGTGCCGACAGTGTGAATGATGCACATGCGGCTATAATTGCAGCAGCACTGAAAAGGTTCATAATTGTGTTGTTATATTATGGACAACAGTTCCGGAATCATATAATTTAGATACCGGAACAATTGTCATATGCTTATAATATGCGTTATATATGTCACTATTTTATTTTTGTACCGCGGAATGTCTGTCCTTTCAAGTCAGGGCCGAAATAGAAGCCGGGTTCGGCAGGCTGGTTGTAGGCTATGTTTTCATTAGCCACGCTTACGCGGTATGTGGGGTCTTCGCAGAATGTGTGGAAGCGGTAATCGGTTGGTATTGGCGATACGTAAAGGCGCAGGTTCTGGTTGTCGGCTGTGCGCATCAGCACTTCTTCGCGCCAATCGCCTATGATATCGGCCTGTAGGCACGGATTGGCTTTTGTTCCGTTGTTCCACATACAACCTTCCATGGTTAGTAAGGGGTCGCATACTCCGGTTTTCCAGTTGTATTTTGAAATAACGTTTTTGTCAAGCATTTCCCGAAGCAGGTCTCCGTCCCACCAAACGGCCATGTTTACCGGAACCTTGAACGAGACTTCTGTCTGGAATTCCATTTTGGGTGAAATAAGTTCGCCGGTAAACGAACGTACGCCTCCTGAGTTGGGCGACCAAACTTCAACGCCTTTGTGGTTCGGGTCTATGTCGGCTGCCATGCAACGGCCTATGTCTTTGTTTGAGGGGAATTGGAATATTACTTCTCCTGTGGCAGCATCGCGTAACGACGATCCGTCTTTTCTGTTTTCATGGCAGCACCATACATAATACTTTTCGTTGTTTACGTCAGAAAGCAGGTGTATGGCATCGCCGTGGTACATGCCGGTTGAATATAGGCCGGTGCCGTCGTTGTCAACGGTCATCTGTCCGTAGATTATTTCGTCGCATCCGTCGCCGTCAACATCGGCAACACGCAGGTTGTGGTTGCCTTGTCCGGAATATTTTTCGTTTCCGGGTTTGTTTGAGTCAAATATCCAACGGACTTTAAGGTCTTTACCGTCCCAATCGTAAGCTGCAAGCACAGACCGTGTGTAGTAGCCTCGGCACATAACTGCGCTAGGGCGTTTTCCATCAAGATATGCCACGCAGGCCAGGAAGCGGTCGCTACGGTTGGCATAGCCGTCGCCCCAGTCGTTTACATTGCCGCGAGGCGGCTGATAGTCGGTGGTAGCCATTGCGCGTCCGGTTTCCCCGTTAAATACGGTAAGGTATTCTTTTCCACTCATTATGCGGCCTTTTATTGTGCGGTGGTCGGCACGGCGGTCGCCTATAACGCGTCCTTCGCCGTCTTGAGTGCCGTCGGCTGTTTTGCAAATGATTTCGGCTTTTCCGTCGCCGTCAAAGTCGTAAACAAGGAACTGGGTGTAATGTGCCCCGGAGCGGATGTTTTCGCCAAGATCAATACGCCAGAGCTGTTTCCCGTTCAACTTGTAGCAGTCTAGATATGTGGGCCCGGTGAATCCGTCATGTGCGTTGTCGTGCGAGTTTGTGGGGTCCCATTTTAATATTATCTCATATTCGCCGTCGCCGTCAACGTCGCCCATTGAGGCATCGTTGGCTGTATAGTAGTATTCTTTTCCAAACGGGTCGACACCAAGTGCCGGACGGTTCAGGGGAATGTTTACATATCCGCATGGAGCGTCGGCAGGTAATGTATATGATGTTTTATTTTTAGCCTGTATGGCTTCTACGGTATAAACGGCCGAGTCTGTTCCGGTGTATTTGTCTACAAAGAATGTGGCTTTCTTTATCGGTGATGAGTTTATCTTTTTCCCATTTCGATAAATGTTGAACGACTCCGACATAGGGTCGGATGACAAGTAGCGCCAACTGATGGCAACTTTTTCAGGATTTTCGCGAATGGCAACAACTCCACGCCCTAATTTTTCGAGCTGGATGTTATCCATGTCGTATTTTGCCTGGCTGGATGCAACTCCTGTTGCGAATACCGCCAACGCTGATAAAGTGATTAATTTTTTGTTCATTGGTTTATTGGTATTAATCGTTTTTTGTTGTTCAAGGCAGAAAGCCGGGTGGATAGTTTCTGTCCGGTGGCTTTTGTGAGATTAAGGTGGAACAGGGCGACGACTAGAATCGTCGCCCTGTTGATTTACTTGAATTCAGTTATATGGGAGTTTGTTTTGTCAGCTTGTTTTGTTGTGGCCGTTTTTCATGGATGTTTCAATGTTTTGCTGTATTGACGGTTTAATTGTCCGTTTCAATACAAAGGCAAAGTAATAGTTTATTTATAAGTTATTATTGAAAAAAACGGGCAAATGGGGCGATAAAACGATTCATTGCGGTATTTGGGCGGATTTTACACCCATAATGCTCCAAATTTACCACGTTGTTTAGGGTGATAAATTTGGAGCATTATAAAATACTGGGTGCTTTGCCGGAATGTTGGCAATATTAGTTGTCTTTCGCTGTATTTGTTTCACTTCCGGTTTCATTGATCCCTCGCAAACGGCGCTGGTAATCGGATGGTGACATGCCTATTGCTTTTTTGAACGAGGATGAAAAGTATCTTCTGTCGGGAAAACCGACGGCTTCGGCAACGTCGGAAACATTTAGGTTTGGATTGGACAATAGTGATTTGGCGTGTCGCATGCGTATGTCGCGAATAAGGTCGAGCGGAGTCCCTCCATATATAATCTTTAGTTTTCTCGACAATGTTGAGCGAGACATGTTCATGGCTTTGGCGAACGAATCAACGCCAAAATCAGGGTCGGACAGGTTTGCTTCTATTACTGATACCCCCTTGTTGAAAAGGGCTTTGTCCAGTTCTTCAAATTCAGGAAGCTGTGTTGGAGCCGGAGCCTCTAGGTAATTGCGCATTTTCATCATTTCCGACGATTCGTTCCACATGCGTTCGTTTTTACGGCTTTGTATTTTCAGATTATACCTTACAAGAAAGAATATTGCCAATGCCGCAGCCAGGGCATATATAAGGTATGCCCACCATGTTTGATAGAATGCAGGCTTGAAGTTGAAC
>SSTG01000149.1 GCA_004801635.1 Muribaculum caecicola
GATGCCGGACAGTGTAACGACTCCTATTCGCTCGTCGTGATTGCCAATGCTCTCAAGGACGCTTTCGGCCTGGAGAGTGTCAACAATCTGCCGATTGTCTACAACATCGCATGGTATGAGCAGAAGGCGGTGATAGTGCTTCTGGCCCTGTTGAGCCTCGGAGTGAAGAATATCCACACCGGCCCGACGCTGCCGGCGTTTTTCACCCCCGAAATTCTGAAAGTGCTTCAGGAGAAGTTCAATATAGGTACCATCGCCACCGTTGACGAAGATTTGGCTACCCTTATCGGTTGAAAGAAATGGACGGTCGGAATGTGAATCGGTTTATCCATAAATATGTGATAGCGGCGGCGCACGCCATCCTTTGGCTGGCGGCGCTGTCTCTTGCCGCATATTTCCATCTTGACCACGGATATTCGGCTGCCGAGGCGCTTCTCGGCTCCACGCTCATGGCATATTGTGCATATGTCTGTGAGTCCGGACTGGGCACATGGCGCGTGGCGGCCGCTGCCGGTGATGTTAGAATTGATTTCAGGAAGGCCGGATTGTGGGGATGGATTGTCGTGAACATAGCGGTAGCAATAACCCTGTCGTTGCTTTTTCTGAAATACCCCGAATGGTGGATATTGCTCCTCATCATACTTAACGCCGGATGGCAGAAATATATGAACGGGCGAATACCCCCGCGTTTGCAGGAAACCTTCCAGTCTGTAAAGCTATGAAAATATCATCCGAACTGTTCCTCTGCCTCGGGCTTGTCTTTGCCGCTTTATATTTTCTGATATTCGGCATCGGCTTTGTCATCACTATGAAGATTCGCAAAAAAGAAACCTCTAAATAAATTTACGACATGTTCAGATTAAAAGACAGAATTCCATACGCTGACGGCTCCATAGCGAAGGAGATTGTCATGCAGAACCATAGCGGGCTTTCGCTCCTTATGGCAGTTGACAAGGGACTTGAGATTCCCACACATACGGCTAATGCCGACGTGCTCGTCCAGGTAATAGATGGGAGCATGGAGTTCAACATTGAGGATAAAGTACTTGAGTTGAAAGAGGGTGATGCGCTCACTATGACACCGGGTGTGAAACATTCCTTAAAGGCTACGGAACGGTTCAAGGTTCTTGTCACAAAGCTCAACGCATGAGCACGGCATCGTTCGGTCTTCAGGCATCCTGAGGGTATGGACTCCCCGGATGCCTTTATTATTTCCCGATTAGATGTCGGATAGCCATTATCGGGTGATAAATGAGCATCCTCGGGCCGGAAAAGCGCATGACCGTCTTTATTTTTTCTTTCATATCCGGACGGTAACAATGTATCCTGCATTTGCGGCAACTTCCTTTCGAATCGCTGAAAGGACAATGGCGCAGACGGCTTTCGGCATACCTCGCCAAATTCTCACACCCGGGACAAGTATCTCTATTTCCCTCTTTCAGGCGGCAATATAGACGGATCATCTCTCTTACGATCCTGATTTCGTATTCTATCTTCATTTATGGTTTGGATTTGCCGACCGGCGGTTCTGTGAGTGTTATTTTGACAACGGTTGTGCGGTCGAGGCTACGCTTGATCGCTTCATCAAAATTCCCCATGTAATTAGGTAAAAAGCGTTGGCATAGCAGACGCAAAGCCATAATCTTTTCCGCGTTATCAGTCACAATCTCCGCCTCCCCTAAAGCGATGGCAGAGTCATAATACATAGTAAAATTCTTTTTCCCGGTCTCAAATTTCGGGGAGCATCGGCTGACGGCACTCAGACTGACAATGGGATTGGCCCTTATGCAATCCATCTTCTCCCCCTCGTCGGCGCAATGGAAATAAAACGTGTGCCCCTCCCCCCGTATCAACGACAGCGGGAGTCCGTATGGCGTTCCGTCCGGTCGTATCATCGACATCGTTACAAAGGGAGCACGGTCAAACACATTAAGCGCCCAGTCCTCATCTTTCTGCCTTGCTGCTTTTCTCATCTGCTTCATATCGCAAATTTAAGAAAAATAAAAGAATAATGGGCCGGAGTTCCCATAACTACAGGCTTAAAAGGTCGTGTTCCAGCCGTGCAAGGTTTTCGGGAAAAATCTTCCGCGCCCCGAGGGGCTTGCGGTATTTTTCCACGAAACCCGAAGGGCCTGACCTTGCACGGTTGATAAGAACACGGACTACCTTTGCCTGTGGTTATGGAAACTCCGTCATCTATATGATGGTATCCTTATTCCGTATCTCCTTATTGAAATACAGTCGCTTCTGCGACTCGGAAAAGTCAATATAAAAGAGAATTACGCCCCGGAATGAGGCGTAATCCAAAATAAATGCCAACTTTGCATCAAAGTAAAAGAGTTATTTGAAAGCGTGAAAAATATAGCGTAACCAAACACACTGCCAATTTCTTATCCATTGCCCATCCTCACGCGAATTCTCAAAAATAACCTTGTAGTCAAAATATTAACCCAAGACTACATCAAATATACTCAGAATATTTCAGGAAAAGAATATCAGGCTGCGATAGTCATAACACAGCGCAAAATCCCAGACACCAATCAAACCGAATGGTGCCTGGGATAAAATATTGTATTTTAAGTAGAATATAGGCTAATAGTTTTCCGGTTTACGCTCGAAATAAGCCTGTTCTTTCTTGCAAACCGGACAGCGTTTTGGAGCTTCTTTGCCAGTATGCACATATCCGCAATAACGACAAATCCACTGCGTGTCGTCCTCACTTGAAGCAAACACCGTACCTGTCTGAACCCTTTCAAGTAATTTCAGATAGCGTGCCTCGTGCATCTGTTCCACCTTTGCCACACCCCTGAACAGGGCGGCAATATGAGGAAATCCCTCATCCTGGGCAACTCTGGCAAATTCAACATACATTTCCGACCATTCTTCGTGCTCACCCATTGCAGCCTCTTTAAGGTTGCGTGCAGTATCGCCTATAGGTCCGGCCGGATACGATGCCGTTATTTCAAGCATTCCCTCGTCCAGGTATGAAAAGAAATTCTTAGCATGAGCAAACTCCTGTTCGGCAGTTTCCATAAATATGGCGGCAATCTGTTCATAACCTTCCTTTTTTGCCACTTCGGCAAATATAGTATAACGGCCACGTGCCTGCGATTCGCCGGCAAACGATTTCAATAAGTTTTGTTCGGTACGCGTACCCTTGATGCTTTTCTCCATGTCTATAATTTGATTTTGTGATTATAATAGCCGTAACACAATTATGTTATTCTGTTTAAGCTACTACTAAAACATTGATTTTTAGAAAAAGTTCACTGTTGCGGCATTGTTTGCCGGCAAACATCCATTATTTAAATAATATTAAAACTCTCATTATGAAAAAATAAACACAACTCTATTTGCTAATTTTGCATAATAATGTCAACATCAGATAATCCTGTCGCACTCGGCACAAAATCAATAACACAATTACTGGTTCAATATTCCGTTCCGGCAATCATTGCCAGTGTGGCCACATCGCTTTACAACATTGTCGACTCCATATTTATAGGTCGCGGAGTCGGCCCGATGGCTATTGCCGGCCTGGCAATCACATTCCCCCTAATGAACCTGGTTATTGCGTTCTGCACGCTTATAGCTGTGGGCGGTGCTACAATTACATCTATTTTTCTTGGCCAGAAAAACATTCAACGCGCTACCGATGTAACAAACAACGTTATGTCGCTTTGTCTGATACATTCAATCGTATTCGGAGGGCTGACGCTTATATTCCTTGACCCTATACTATATTTCTTCGGTGCCACTGAAGAAACAATACCGTATGCACGCGAATTTATGCGTATAATCCTCCTGGGCACGCCCATAGCCTATGTCTTTATAGGGCTTAACAATCTAATGCGTGCCACCGGATACCCCAAAAAGGCAATGATATCGGCATTGCTTTCTGTTGCAGTAAATGTGGTTCTTGCCCCATTGTTCATATTCGTATTCGACTGGGGCATAGGCGGAGCGGCATTCGCCACCGTATGCGGACAATTTACCGCCTTCGTGTGGGTGCTGCATCACTTTTTGTCAAAGTCTAGCTATATACACCTTAAATTCAATGCCAGATGGATTACGCGTTCAATAATAAGCCGAATATACTCAATAGGCATGTCTCCATTTCTAATGAACGTATGCGCGTGCATTGTAGTAATATTCATTAACCGCGCGCTCCTTAATTATGGCGGTGCCGAGGCAAACCTGGCGGTAGGGGCATACGGCATAGTTAACCGCACAACCATGTTCTTCGTAATGATTGTTTTCGGTGTAACACAAGGAATGCAGCCTATTCTTGGCTACAATTACGGAGCATCCATGTGGCCACGCGTAAAGCGCACGCTAAATATAGGCATATGGGCCGGCGTGGCCATTACATTCATCGGCTTTGTACTTACAGAATCATTCCCCGACACAATAAGCGCGATGTTCACTTCCGACGAAATACTTATAAGGCTAGCACGTAACGGTTTCAGAATATACTTCATATGCTACCCACTGGTAGGATGCCAGATTGTTATCCAGAATTTCTTTCAATCAATAGGCAAACCACGCCTGAGCATATTCCTGTCCCTTACACGGCAGCTTATATTCCTTATCCCCATGCTCGTATTGTTGCCAAGATATTACGGCGTTGACGGTGTATGGGCATCAATGGCAGCATCCGACATGTTATCTTTCTTTTTAGCAATTATAACACTTTGGGTAATGATGAAGCGCCTCAACCGCCATTTTGACAACGCAACACCATTGCAAACCAAAGCATCACAACAATGATAACAATACTGAACCTAAGGGTAGACCCGGTTACAGCCGCTACACAAAACCTGCTGCTACAAACTTCTGCCCGTCAACTCAAAATAGAACCAGGACGAATCAAGGAACTGATAATTACAAAGCGGTCCATTGATGCAAGAGGGCGAAGCGTTGCCGTAAACCTTACTTTAAGAATACAGACAGACACCTGTGAACAAATACCGCTGTTCAACCCTGTTAACTATACGACGGTTCCGGAAAATGCTCCACAATGCATTGTAGTGGGAGCAGGGCCGGCCGGTCTTTTCGCCGCACTTCGTCTGATTCAGCGCGGAATACGCCCTGTTATTCTGGAACGAGGAAAAGACGTTGACAAACGCCGGCACGATATGGCGGCAATATCACGTCAGGCAACCGTAAACCCCGATTCAAACTATTGCTTTGGCGAAGGTGGTGCCGGGGCTTTTTCCGACGGAAAACTATATACACGCAGCAAGAAACGAGGACCGGTAGAACACGTGCTGCAGGTATTATGCCAGCATGGCGCAACAGAAAAAATTCTTATTGACGCACATCCCCACATCGGGTCCGACCGACTGCCGGTTGTTATAAAAAACATCCGCCACACAATTGAACGTTGCGGAGGCCGCGTATTGTTCGGGCAAAGAGTTACCAGGCTACTTACCGACAATGCATCAAAAGTAGTCGGCGTACAAACAGCCGACAACCAAGAATACAGCGGACCCGTAATCATGGCCACCGGGCATTCGGCACGCGATGTCTACGAAATGCTTATAGAACACGGCGTGACACTCGAACCGAAAGGTATTGCCGTGGGATGCCGTCTCGAACACCCACAGCACCTTATAGACTGCATACAATACCATTCCCCAAAAGGAAGGGGCCAATATCTGCCTCCTGCCGAATATTCAATGCTTACCAGGGTTCGCGACCGTGCGGTTTACTCGTTCTGCATGTGCCCCGGAGGCATAATAATACCTG
>SSTG01000014.1 GCA_004801635.1 Muribaculum caecicola
AGATGCTCTATTCAGTTGAGCTAAGGAGCCGTTTTGTTCTCGTTTTCGGATGCAAAATTAAAACATTTTTTTTGTTTACCAAAATTTGACACACTGTTTTTTCGTTTTTTATTTCAAAAAGATATTTTAAAAACCGACTTATTAAACAAAACCAACAATTATTAAACATCAAAAACGCTATAATCCAACACGTTCCACGTAACACAACCGCACGTATTAATTACCCGTAAAAACTACGCAAAAAGTTCCATTCGGAACTTTTAATAAATTTAAGACATAATTTATACAAACATACCTACTTTTGACCCAATAATCCGTATATTTGTAAAGTTGCATTTAAATAATTGCAGAACATATAACAACCAACTAAAATATACTAAAATGAAACCATATGTAGTAGGAATAGATATCGGCGGAACAAATACCGTATTCGGAATCGTTGACGCTCGTGGAAACGTTATTGCAAGCAGCTCCATCAAAACAGCCAAGCATTCCGATGTGAACGACTATATCAACGAACTTTCCGAAGCCCTTGACAACCTGCTGGAAAGCAATGATGCAGCCGACAAGATTAACGGTATAGGTGTCGGTGCGCCGAATGCCAACTTCTTCACAGGTTGTGTTGAAAATCCGGCAAACCTTCCTTGGAATGGCGAAATACCACTCGCGCAAATGCTTAAAGACCGCTTTAACGTGCCAGTAGCAATAACCAACGATGCTAATGCCGCCGCAATAGGCGAAATGACATATGGCGTGGCTAGAGGAATGAAAGACTTTATCATGATCACGCTAGGAACAGGTGTCGGAAGCGGAATAGTTGCCAACGGGCAATTAATATACGGACACGACGGATTTGCCGGCGAGCTTGGACACGTCACAGTAAAACCAAACAACGGACGCATGTGCGGTTGCGGACGGACAGGGTGCCTTGAGGCATACTGCTCGGCTACAGGTGTTGCACGTACAGCTCGCGAATTCCTCGAAACGCGAACCGACCCCTCCCGTCTGAGAGACATCCCCATTGAAGACATTACTTCGAAAGACGTTTACGATGCCGCCGTGCTTGGCGACAAGCTGGCAAAAGAAATATTTCAATATACTGGCGACATAATGGGGCGCGCATTCTGCAACTTCATAGCTTTCTCCAGCCCGGAAGCGATTGTGCTATTCGGCGGACTTGCAAAGTCGGGCGACTTGCTCATGAAGCCGATACAGGAATCAATAGACCGCAACATTATGTCGGCATTCAAAGGCAAAACAAAACTTCTGTTGTCAGAACTTAAAGACAGCGATGCCGCCGTGCTCGGGGCAAGCGCACTGGCATGGGAAGCCAGATAAAAATTTTAAATAATACATCACCAGGGCGTGCCTCCTATAAAGCGGCACGCCCTTGCCAATAACAAACCACATTTAAAATGGCTGACAATTACTTGGAAAACAAAATGGAGGAACACAGGCGCAACGCCTCTGCAAAAAAATATCGCCCCAGGCTCACACCTACCGGACAAAAAGCAGGGCACTTGTACATCAAATATCCGCCAAAACGGGTATTTGTCAGCGGTGGAGCCTCAGGAATTGGCAAAGCCATAGTAAAAGCATTCTGTAATGCAGGATGCCAGGTAGCTTTTTGCGATATCGATGCCAAAAACGGCAACCTGACCGCACAGGAAACAGGAGCCCGCTTTTTGCATATAGATGTAGCCGATGTACAAGCGCTGGAAGCCGGCCTCCAACACATTGCCGACACATGGGGCGACATTGACATAATAATAAACAACGCCGGAACATTCTCATACACACCGCTCACAGACTGTACGGTAGAGCAATTCGACAAAACCCTGGCCATAAACCTCCGACCAATATTCATAACAGCACGCTTTCTTGGCCGCCTACGAAAAAGCAAGCAGGCAGCAAATTCCTACGGCCGCATAATAAACATTTCGTCAACACGCGCCATAATGAGTGAATCTGGAACAGAGCCATATTCTGCATCGAAAGGAGGTATAACCGCCCTTACACACGCACTAACGGCATCTTTATCGGAATTCTCAATAACAGTAAACTGCATTTCGCCAGGATGGATACACACCGGAAAACCTCAGGAACTGCGGCCAGAGGATCACTTACAGCATCCGTCAAAGCGCGTTGGCAACCCTGACGATATTGCCCGCGCTTGTTTATGGCTGTCAATGGAAGAAAACGGCTTCATTAATGGCGAAAACATAGTAATAGACGGCGGTATGACACGAAAAATGCAATATATATAATATATAGACATGGCCGACACATACCTCACACTCCAAGCCGCCTCGCAAGGCTGGTATCGCGAAAAAATGAGCAAATTCCTCGCATTTGCAATACCTGTTACCAGTGCCGAACAAGCCAGACAACACATAGCCGAATATCAAAAAAAATACCACGATGCCCGGCATGTATGCTGGGCATACATGATCGGAGCCTCTCGCACAGAATTTCAAAGTAACGATAACGGCGAACCATCAGGAACTGCCGGACGGCCTATATTAGGACAAATAAACTCGTTTCAGCTAACCAACATTGTAATTATTGTCGTTAGGTATTTCGGGGGCATAAAACTTGGCACAAGCGGCCTCATAGCAGCCTACAAAGAAGCTGCACGCGAAGCCATTATTGGCGCAAATATCATAGAGCTACATGAGCAAACGCAGATAGAGGTAACATTCCCGTACATATCCATGAACTCCGTTATGAAAACAATAAAAGACAGCGGTTCAGACATAATGGAGCAAATATTCGACAACAGTTGTTATATGAAGCTGTCTATCAGAAGCGACCATGCCGACATTTTACAAAAAAAGCTATCAGACATCGACGGCACAACAATACATAATCCATAAAATAAACAACGGGTACACAGCGTTATAAACAAAGCATGGCACCAATAGGCAAACATGCCTGCCAATCAGAAAAACATGAACAGACTGATATTTACCATAGCACTTTTTGCAATCATAACCACATACGGATGCTCCGGAGCAAAACTTTCTGTAGCCAACGAGCAAATGGAACGTGGTGAATACTACGATGCCCAACGCACATACCGGAAAGTGTACAACAAACTTACAAAGCGCGAAGAACGTCCACAACGAGGCGAAATAGCATATAAAATGGGGCTATGCTATCGCAAACTAAGCATGAATGCAAGAGCGTCTGCCGCATTTCAGAACGCCATACGCTACGAATGGCCCGACTCAACGGCAATATTGTTCATGGCCCAGGCCCTACAGGCAGAAGGACGGTATCGCGAAGCACAAAACGCATATACCGAATACCTGGCAACACACCCGTCCGACTCGGCAACCGCCCTAACAGGAATAGCCGGTTGCAAAATGGGGGCCGAAATAAAACAAAACCCCACGCGCTACATTGTAAAAAACGCCAAACTGTTTAATTCACGAAGGGCCGACTTCGCCCCGATGTTCCTACCCGGCAGCGACTACGACATATTATACTTTACTTCAACAAATGAAAAAGTAACCGGCAGCCGACGCAGCGAGATAACCGGCATGAAAAAACACGACATATGGATGGCACGCAAAAACGAACGCGGACAATGGGAACGGCCACAACCTGCAGAAGGCGAACTTAACACCGAGCACGAAGAAGGAATAATTTCCTTCTCACCCGACGGCTCCACCATGTACCTGACCCGTGCACGTCGCGAACTAAATGCCCACACCGCTGTAGAAATATTCACTTCACAACGCTCCGATGCCTCTTGGAGCGCACCGGTAAAATTCGAAATAACCGCCGACACGCTATCCAGCTACGGACACCCGGCAGTATCGCCCGACGGAAACTGGCTATATTTCTGCTCCGATATGCCGGGAGGATACGGAGGAAAAGACATATGGCGCATAAATTTAAAAGAACGAGCCGGATCACTCGAAAACCTTGGCGAATTCATAAACACACCGGGCGACGAAGAATTCCCATACATACGCACCGACTCTATAATGTATTTTTCAAGCAACGGGCACGCCGGACTTGGCGGTCTTGATATTTTCAAAGCCCAAATTACACCTATGGGCGGATGGAAGGTAGTAAACATGGGCACCCCCATAAACTCGTCATCCGACGATTTCGGCATTACTTTCGGCAAGGGCGAGAGCGGCTATTTCAGCTCAAACCGGGCAGACGGGCGAGGATACGACCACATATATTCATTCATCCTGCCCGATTTGAAAATAAACATAGGCGGAATTGTTGTTGACAAAGACGAGGAACCTGTACCAAACTCCGTAATACGCATAATAGGAAACGACGGATCAAACCAAAAAGCCGTCGGCAAACCTGACGGCACATTCTCATTCCCACTTCAAAGAGGGGTTCACTACGTTATGCTGGCCGGGGCACGAGGCTACCTAAACGCAAAACAGGAATTCGAGGCAGACACAGCCGAGGAAGATGCCGAATACAATGTAGACTTTGTTCTGGCATCCATAAACAAGCCAAATGTCGTAGACAACATTTTCTACGATTTTGACAAAGCCACGCTTAGGCCCGAATCTAAAACAGCACTCGATTCTATGGCACAAGTATTGCGCGACAACCCAAATGTCACAATCGAAATGGCATCGCACACCGACCGTTGGGGTACAGACGAATACAATATCGGACTATCGCAACGACGAGCACAGTCCGTCATAGACTATCTGGTAGAATCCGGAATAGCCCGACAACGGCTTCAGCCACAAGGTTACGGAAAATCAAGGCCAAAAACAATCACTAAACGACTGGCAAGGCTTTATCCGCAATTCAAGGAAGGCGACACCCTAACCCCGGAATTCATCGAAAAACTGTCCGAACCCGACCAGGAAACAGCCGACCAGATAAACCGTCGCACAGAATTCCAAGTCCTATCAACTGATTATCAAATGTATTAGCATAACACACATGGATTTTAGAACAACCGTCTCACCCATAAAAGGAATAGAAGGATCAATCAGTTTCGACAAACCTGTAATACTAATCGGGTCATGCTTCACCGATAATATAGGCAACCTCCTTTGCCAGCACGGTTTCGACGCGCTTGTAAACCCGTGCGGCACCCTATACAATCCGGCCTCGATAGCATCATCACTGCTTGACATACTCTACGAACGCACCTATACTCCCGACGACATATTCGAACACCAAGGCATGTGGCATTCTTTTAGCCACCACTCACGGTTTAACGCGGCTACACCACACGAATGCCTGTCAAAAATAAACAACGCAATAGCTTCCACCGCCAACAAGCTCCGGCAGGCATCCGTGCTGACAATAACGTTCGGCACCGCCTACGTTTTCAGGCACAAAGAAACAAACCAGATAGTAGCCAACTGCCATAAGCTGCATCCTAACACATTTACCCGTGAAATGCTGTCGGCAACTCAGATACATGGCCTTTGGAAAAAAATAATCCGCGAACTGCTGGCTCGAAATCCAAATCTCAGGATAATATTTACAGTCAGCCCAATACGCCACCTTGCCGACGGGCAACACGGAAACACCATCAGCAAATCAACCTTGCTAATGGCTACTGACAAACTTATAGCCGACTTTCCCGAAAACGCAACATATTTTCCTGCCTATGAAATAATGATGGACGATTTGCGCGACTACCGTTTTTATGCTGACGACATGGTACACCCTTCCGACGTGGCAATAAACTATATCTACGACATCTTTGCAAAATCAGCCATGAATCCGCATACAATACAGAAAAGCCGCGAAAACCTACGTCGATATAAACAGCAATTACACATTCCTCTTAGTGAAAAATTCAGACTCTGAATTCACAAAAAATTTGTATCTTTGTTGGTTAAGTGCAAAAAGCACACGAAAGCCAACTGCAAATGACTAATTCCGAATCAAATTTCAACCTAGACGGTCAACAAAACGAATCAATAGCCGACTACACGTCAGACAACATAAAAACTCTTGAATGGTGCGAGCATATAAGGCTGCGGCCAGGTATGTACATAGGCAAACTTGGCGACGGTTCACAAAGTGACGACGGCATATACGTACTACTCAAAGAGGTTGTCGACAACTCAATCGACGAATTTATGATGGGCAACGGCCGCCAGATAGATATTGACACAACCGAATCGCATATTACAGTACGCGACTACGGGCGCGGCATACCGCTCGACAAACTGGAAGACGTTTCGGCAAAGATGAACACCGGCGCAAAATACGACTCCAGGGCTTTTAAAAAGTCAGTAGGACTAAACGGTGTCGGCATAAAGGCCGTAAACGCACTGTCTACACACTTTTCAATAACATCCTGCCGTCAGGGACAAACCCGTACAATAACATATTGCCGTGGGCAAAAAGAATCCGACACCGGAATTATTCCCACAGAAGAAGCCAACGGCACACGCGTCACATTCACACCCGATGCATCACTTTTTCGCGATTATGTATATCGTGAAGCATACATTGTGCAGCTCACAAAAAACTATACATACCTCAACACCGGCCTGAGCATATATTTAAACGGTAAAAAATATACCTCTCGAAACGGACTTCTTGACCTGCTAAACGAAAAACTGACAGCCGATCCGCTCTACCCCATAATACATTTGGGAGGCAACGACATAGAAGTAGTAATAACGCATGCCCGTCAGCATGGCGAAGAATACTATTCGTTCGTAAACGGCCAGCACACAACACAAGGGGGCACGCACCTGTCGGCATTCCGCGAAGCAGTTTCACGCACCATAAAAGAATACTTTGGAAAAAATTTTGAATACGTCGACATTCGCGACGGCATTGCAGCCGCCATTTCAATAAAAGTGCAGGAACCACAGTTCGAATCACAAACAAAAACAAAACTGGGTTCACGCGACATGGGGCCTGACGGGCCGTCGGTAATAAAATTCGTCAGCGACTTTATAAAAAAAGAACTTGACGACTACCTGCATATAAATCTGGAAACAGCCGACATATTGCTGAAAAAAATACAGCAAAACGAGCACGACCGCAAAGCGGTAGCCGGCATGACAAAAGCCGTCAGGGAAAAAACAAAAAAAATAGCCATACACAATAAAAAGTTACTAGACTGCCGCGTACACCTTAACGACACAAAAGGCGACGAAGACCTAAAACTGGCATCCTCTATATTCATAACCGAGGGTGACTCTGCCGCCGGCTCGATAACAAAAATTCGAGATGTTGAAACACAGGCCGTGTTCTCTCTGCGAGGTAAACCACTCAACACCTATGGCATGCCATTGCCTGAAGTATACAAAAACGAGGAATTTGCACTGCTAAGGGCGGCATTAAATATTGACGAAAGCATAAACAACCTGCGCTACAACAAAGTTATCATAGCAACCGATGCCGATGTCGACGGAATGCACATACGCCTGCTGCTGTTAACCTACTTTCTGCAATTCTTCCCAGACATGATTAAGATGGGCCATGTACACGTTTTGCAGACTCCACTTTTCCGAGTTCGCAACCGCACCACTACACGGCGCATGGGCTCAAAACAAAAATCGCAGAAACCATCAGGCGATACATTCTATTGCTACAACGACGAAGAACGGCTAAAAGCAATAGAACTACTTGGCGACAAGGCAGAAATAACCAGGTTCAAAGGTCTTGGCGAAATATCTCCTGATGAATTCCGCGGATTTATCGGCCCTGACATGAGGCTCGACCGCGTAACTCTGCGAAAAGAAGATGCCGTGGACAAACTGTTGGAATTCTATATGGGCAAAAACACATCCGACCGGCAGGAATTCATAATAAACAACCTTGTAATTGAAGATGACTCCCAGATATCATGAACGCATAGCCCTATACCCGGGCACATTCGACCCGTTTACAATAGGACATAAATCAATTGTAGAACGCGGCCTGCAATTGTTCGACAAAATAATCATAGCCGTAGGCATCAATGACAACAAACGATGCTACCGGCCCACTCAGGAACGGGTAAAGCACATAGCCGAAGTAATGGCCTCAGACCCCCGCGTACAAGTAATCAGCTACGACGGGCTAACTGTAGACGTAGCTCGCAAATGCAATGCAGGGTTCATATTAAGGGGAGTGCGAACGGTTGCCGACTATGAATACGAACGAAACCTTGCATATGCCAACCGCCAGATATCCGGAATAGAGACAGTGCTGTTATACACCCTGCCCGAACTGCAATACATAAGTTCTACAATGGTGCGCGACCTTGACCGCTGCGGTTACGACATCAGTCATTTCGTCCCCGAATGCAAAAACAAAGACAAACAGCAAAATAATTAAAAAGCCAAGGCAAACCCTTGACACATACCGGTTGTTATAATAAAAATCTGACTAAGATGTTTTCAAGTTTTCATCTCGCAACATATATATTGCTCATACTTACATGCCTGCATTTAAGCACGGCACACGCGCAACGTATGCAGTTCACTCCAGCCAAAAAACTGCAATACGCGCAAGGGCTTGTCGAAAAATTTTATATGGAAGATGTCAATTCCGATACCATAGTAGACGAAGCAATAAAAGCTATGCTGAAAACACTAGACCCTCACTCACTATATTCCACAGCCGAAGAAACACGCGAGCTAACCGAACCTCTCGACGGGAATTTCTCCGGAATAGGAATTTCATTTAATATGTCAACCGACACAATATACGTAATATCCACAATAGCATCAGGCCCGTCAGAAAGAGTAGGCATAATGGCTGGCGACCGTATAATTGAAGTTGATGACACAATTGTGGCTGGAGTAAAAATGAAACAACGCGACGTAATGAAGCGTCTGCGTGGAAAAAAGGGAACCCGGGTAAACGTAAAAGTTGTACGCAATGGCGAACCCAAACCGTTGCAATTCAACATTACTCGCGACGATATTCCAATTCACAGCGTCGAGGCATCGTACATGGCCGACCTACACACAGGCTACATACGCATATCGCGGTTTGCAGAAAACACACTCTCCGAATTCAAAGAAGCCATGCAGAGCCTCCACCGTCAGGGTATGCAGAATCTGATTATTGATTTACAAAACAACACAGGCGGATACCTGAATGCAGCCTATGGCATAGCTTCGCTGTTCCTCAACAACGGCGACATGGTTGTCTACACCGAAGGGAAGCACTCGCCCCGACACAACTACACGGCCAGACATACCAGCAGTTTCGACGGGCGCATAGCAGTGCTTGTCAACCAGAATTCGGCATCGGCCAGCGAAATACTTGCAGGAGCCTTGCAGGATCACGACCGCGCGGTCATTATAGGACGGCGCACATTCGGCAAGGGTCTCGTGCAACGCCCTTTCCCAATGCCCGACGGCTCCATGATAAGGCTTACAACTGCCCGTTATTTTACCCCTTCCGGACGTTCAATACAGCGACCATACACCAAAGGGCATCAAAGCGACTATTATTCCGACCTCAAAAACCGCCTCTCAAACGGCGAACTGATGCACAGCGACTCCATCCATGTTGCCGACTCTCTAAAATATCATACACTGACCACCGGCCGCATAGTTTACGGTGGCGGCGGAATAATGCCTGACAAATTTGTTCCGTTAGACACAACATGGTTCACACCATATTATCGCGACATAATGGCAAAAGGCATATTCATACAGTATGCACTAAGCTATCTTGACAAAAATCGCGCCCAACTTCTAAAAGAATACCCGTCCGACCGTGATTTCAGCCAAAACTTTGTTGTTACCGACCAAATGATGTCGCAACTTAAAGAACGCGCTGAAAAAGCTGAAATAAAATTCGACAGCGAACAGTATGCCAAAAGCGATGCCACAATACGCCGCACGCTCAAAGCCCTGCTGGCACGCGATTTATACCAGACAGGCTCATACTATCTTGTTGACAACCAGCATGAGCCTGTCTACAACGAAGCCCTCTCCATTATAAACAACAAAAAAGAATACAATAAATTGCTAGGTATATGATAGACACCTCCATAAACAGCCAACTACCAGAACGGGCCATACTTGTAGGCCTGATAACCCAGCAGCAAAATGAAACAAAGGCAAAGGAATATCTTGACGAACTTGCCTTTTTGGCCGATACAGCCGGTGCCGTAACATATAAAATGTTCTTACAGCGGCTCGACTATCCCAACCCGAGGACATATGTAGGCAAAGGAAAACTTGAAGAAATATGCAACTATGTTGAGGAAAACGAAATAGAACTAGCTATTTTCGATGACGACCTTACCTCGAAACAAGTTGCCAATCTTGAAAACGAACTAAAAATAAAAATACTTGACCGCACCAGTCTGATTCTGGACATATTTGCAAAAAGGGCACAGACCGCAAACGCAAAAACACAGGTAGAACTGGCACAATATCAATACTTGCTGCCAAGGCTTACACGAATGTGGACCCACCTTGAACGTCAGCGTGGCGGTATAGGTATGCGAGGTCCCGGCGAAACACAGATAGAAACCGACCGGCGTATTATCCTCGACAAAATTTCACGGCTAAAAACAGAACTCGCAAACATTGACCGGCAAAAATCTATCCAACGCAAAAACAGAGGCAAGCTAACACGTGTTGCCCTTGTCGGCTACACAAACGTAGGAAAATCAACACTGATGAACCTACTTAGCAAAAGTGACGTTTTTGCTGAAAACAAACTGTTTGCCACACTCGACACTACTGTAAGAAAAGTAATCATTGACAATCTGCCTTTTCTACTTACAGATACAGTAGGCTTCATACGCAAACTTCCTACACACCTTGTAAACTCATTCAAATCTACACTTGACGAGGTGCGTGATGCCGACATATTACTGCATGTCGTAGACATCAGCCACCCTCAGTTCGAAGAACAGATAGAGGTAGTAAACAAAACCCTCTCAGAGATATGCGGCGATACTTCTGAGAAAAAAATGATTACGGTATTCAATAAAATCGATGCCTTCTCATATACGCCGAAGGACGATGACGACCTTACGCCTCGAACAAAAGAGAACATTCCGCTCTGCGAACTGGAAGCATCGTGGAAACGCCGGCTACAAAACGAAGAATGCATATTCATATCTGCAAAAAAACAGATAAACATAGACAAGCTAAAAGAAATTCTTTATCAAAAGGCAAAGGAAGTCCACACAATGCGATTTCCCTATAACGATTTCTTATTTCAGAAATACGATCAGGAACTCGACCAATAGAACCGACAAAGCCCAACAAAACTTGCAATATGGAAAACTACCGATTACTGACTCCTCAGGAAATTAATATATTAAAAAGCCGAAATTGTACTGCCGACAGCTGGCACAAGATACTTGTTGACGATTTCGACCCGGAACGCTACTACAACGTTAACTTTTCCGGCAATATAAAACTAGGAACAGCAAGAGGAATGCTCACCAATTCAGCCGGGCTTAAAAAGCCTTGCGGAATATATAATGCGTCAATCCACAACTGTGAAATAGGGCCCCATGTCAGAATTTCAAGCGTCGACGGGTCAATATCAAACTACAAAATAGGCGAAGGCTCGTTCATTTCTGTAATAGGCAGCATATGCTGCCACAAAAACGCCATGTTCGGCAACGGCACCTATGCCGACGTTATGGACGAGACCGGAGGACGCTCAATCCGCATTTACGATTGCATGACGGCCCAGACCGCATACATGGCCGCCCTCTACCGCCACCGTCCCGATTTTATCGAGGCCCTCGATAAAATGACCGACGTGTACATAAATTCGCGCAAATCCGACAACGGGCGCATAGGGAAAAACGTAATAATAGAAAACTGCCCATCTATTTCTGATGTCATAATAAACGATGAAGCTGTTCTAACAAATGTATCCGTACTTACAAACGGTACCGTGGGCCGCCGTGCAAAGGTTGCAAATAGCGTTATTGCAGAAAACTTCATTATAAGTTCGCAGGCATCCATCACAAACGGGTCAATGCTACAGAACGCATTTATCGGACAAGCCTCGATAATAGCAAACGGCTTCACAGCCACGCACTCGCTTATTTTTGCAAACTGCAACCTGCAATGTGGCGAAGCATGCTCAATAATAGCCGGGCCCCATACCGCATCACACCATAAATCAACACTGCTAATTGGCGGTATATTCTCTTTTTTCAACGCCGGCAGTGCAACCAATCAAAGCAATCACATGTACCGTCTTGGACCTATGCACCAAGGCATCATGGAACGTGGATGCAAAACGGGAAGTAACTCGTATGTACTTTGGCCGGCCGATTTCGGACAATTCTCCATTATTCTCGGCAGCCACTACTCTCATCCTGATACAAGCATGTTCCCCTACTCCACAATTGTTGCTCGCGAAGGCAAAACATTTGTAATGCCTGGTGCCACCGTGTGCACGTCAGGATTAATACGCGACCTCCTGAAATGGCCCAAACGCGACAACAGGCATGACGACATTGAAAACCTCGACATAATAAACTACGATATAATCAGCCCGCTGAATGTATCCAAAATGTATCGCGGGTTAGAATATCTGGCCAAATACGATTCAGACCCTGACGCTTTAGAAAAATACAATTTCACGCTAATTAACAAAACAATAGCCTCAGGCCGCGAAAACTATGCGTTCGCAATAGACTTCTTTATGGGAAAATACCTGACAAATCTAGTCAACGAAACCACACTAGAGCAAAATATACCAATTGGCCGGCAATTATTCCCTAAAGAGCTTCCTGACAACGAAAAATGGATAGATATATTAGGACTCTTGGCTCCTAGAAATATTATTCGCGACCAAATTATAAAGCCGACAATTTCCGGCAATATATCGTCATTACAGGAATTACAGGAGAAATTTTTCGAAATCGGAAATAACTACAATAACCTGGTTACCGATTTCCTACATCAAAACTTCAAAAAAATATACTCTATAACCACAGACGAACTCACGCCACAGAACCTTATAACCATACTGGAACGCTGGTGTGAGACAGTGGCTGCAATGAAATCCAAAAGACTTGCCGACGGACTTAAGGAATTCGATCCGAACATGCGTATCGGTTTTTCACCCGACGACATAAACTACCGCGATGCCGATTTCGAAGCCGTGCGCGGAACCCCGCAGAATCACCCTCAACTAAACGCGATACACGAACACTATACCTCATACATAAACAACTGCTATCATGCTATGGACAAGCTGAAGGACCTGCTGGCATAAAAACCATATACAACGGCCGCACATAACAGCTAAAAATTCGTACATTTGCAAACAGCATAACAATTGACAAAATCAACAAATAAAACCAACCATAGTCACAATGACAAATATAAATAAAATATATATCGCCGCTATCTCGGCTGCCGTTATATTAACGTCGTGTTCAAAACCAAACGAATGGACACTTAAAGGCTCAATCGAAGGCGCCTCAAACGCACCTATTGCCATAGAAGCATCTGAAAACGGCATCTGGCTTCCGGTCGACACATTGTCAACGGATAAAGAAGGCAACTTCTCATACACGCATGCAGCATTCGGCTATCCCGACATAATGCGTTTGGCCATGAACGGAAATTACGTATATTTCCCCGTCGACAGCATAGAAACAATAACCATACGCACATCAGCCGAAAACTTCTCCCAACCCACAACATTAAGCGGCTCCGAATCTGCCGCCAGCATTGTGGCTGTTGAAAAACGAATAAAGCACACCGTCGACTCAATAGGTACACAAAGTGCCCTAACTGATTCAGTGCTTAAACAAGACCTGGCTAAAATGATACTGGCAAACCCGGCCGGAATAGTATCATACTACATAATATGTAAGCAGCTTGGCAACCAGTTCCTTTTTGACCCGGCAGTGAATTACGACAACCGCATACTCGGTGCCGTTGCCAACTCATTCTCAGAACAGCGACCCAACGACCCTCGCACACGCTTTCTTAAAAGGGTTTATCTGGCAAACCGCCCCGAAGCAGCAGGTTCTGAGACAAAAGACACTATAGAAATAAAGGAACTTGACTTTTTCGACATAACACTATCCGACAATACTGGGACATCCCACGCATTGTCCGACGCTGTAAAACGCAACAAAGTAGTACTGCTCAACTTCACCATTTACGGATCTGAAATTTCTCCGGCACTAAACGTAGCTCTCGGCGAAATATATAACAAATTCCATACAAACGGATTTGAGATATACCAGATAGCCATTGACGAGGACGAACTATACTGGAAGCAATCGGCAAAGAACCTTCCATGGATAACTGTCTACAATCCGCCGGTTGGCAAAGACTCGCGTAAAGTTCTTGTAAACTATAACGTGCAGGCTTTGCCTACATCATACCTGTTTGTAAACGGACAACTCGTTGAACGCATCCAGGACTACGACAATCTTGCCTCGACAATAGAAAAGAACATGTAGTCCTGTTCAACATATGGCAACTGCAAAGACAACGGTGGTGCTATTCACCGACTCATTCCCGTTCCGATGCTATACGGAAGAAGTGTTTGTTTTGCCTGAACTGCAAGAACTTTCAAACAAGTTCCAACAAGTAATAATAGTACCGCACAGAATAACCGGCCAGCCCATTGATATAAGCCAGCCCAACATAACGGTCAACTTATCAATGGCAAAGTCTCCCACAACACGGTTTCGGCTAGCAAAAGCACCCTGGCTTCTAAGTCCGTGGGTGCTGCGCCGTATTCCGGCATTATTAAAAGAGACACATTCTCCAAACAAACTAATGTCGGCATGGTTCTACCTTGTAAACACGCACCTGTCGGCTAAAACAATAAACAACCTGCTAAAATACTACAACCTCAAACCAGACTCCACCCTGCTCTACTCCTTCTGGTTCGATCATGTAGCCGACTCGTTTGACTATCTAAAAAACCGGTATAAAGCCATTACAAGGGCACATGGACACGACATTTTCGACTATGGCATAACGCACCGAATTAACTTCCTAAGGAACAACACCCTAAGCTCGCTCAAAAAAGTATATTGTGCAAGCAATGACGGCTGCAAGTTTCTGTCCGACAGATATCCGCAACATTCTGCAAAAATTTCAACACAACTTCTGGGCTCGCTGCCCCCTCAAAAAGAAGCACCATTGCCAGAATCGGGAAGCTGTGTCATGACCTTGTTTTCATGTTCAAGGGTAGCTCCTGAAAAACGCGTAGAACTATGCCTGAAAACTGCCGCGGCAATAGCAGAAGCATATCCATTCAAAAAAATAAAATGGATTCATGTCGGCGGCGGACCTTTGATGCCCCGTCTGCGAATAAAAGCAACACAGACAGACATGCTTCCGCCAAACCTGTCAATAGAACTTCGCGGACCACTTCCGAACAGCGAGGTTCACAAGATATATCAAAATGAACCAATACACTGGTTTATGCTGCTCAGTACAACCGAAGGCTTGCCTATAGCAATAACCGAGGCCATGTCTTACGGCATACCCGTCATAACCACCGACGTAGGCGGCAATTCAGAAATAGTTACACCTGAAACCGGCATATTATTACCATCCGATTTCAATCCAAAACAAATTGCAGGTGAGATACAGCCATATATAATCGACAACGACGCATACATGCAAATGCGCGCCAGCGCATTTAATCAATGGCAAAACAGCTTCAATGCAAACACATTGCGACACACGTTTGCAAACAGCATACGCCAGCTCCTTTAACCAAAACAACCTGACATGCAGACAAACCATCCGGAAATAACGGTTATCGTAGCCACGTACAATCAGGAATGCACAATTGCCAGAACAATTGATTCCATTTTGGAACAAAAGTGCGCCGTACCATACGAAATACTAATTGCTGACGATTGTTCCACAGACCGTACATCGCAAATTTGTCATAATTATTCCGAACTATATCCCCAATTGATACGTCACATACGACGTGATCATAATCTTGGCCTGGTGCCAAACTACATAACATCAATACAGGAAGCAAACGGACGCTTCATAGCCGATTGTGCCGGTGACGATTTCTGGATATGCCCGTCCAAACTCCAACAACAATACGACATACTCAGCAAAAACAGTAAAATATCGCTAGTACACACTGCTTGGCAATATTTCAACCCGTCAAAAAACACAACTTCACCATCACAGACCTTATCAGGCAAATATTCCAACTATTTCTGTAAAGAAACCTGCGGCAAGGATTTAATTGTTCCCATAGTTGCCCATAAGGTAAAGCCACTCATACACCTGTGCACAGCCATGTACAGGCGCGACATAGTAATCAAAGCAATAAACACCTATCCAGACTTGTTCAGAAGCCCGTGGCTAACCTGTGAAGACATTCAGATAACAACCGTACTGGCTGCATGCGGAAATATTGCTTATTTACCGGAAATAACGCTCAACTATACAGTTACACCAAACACGGCATCAAATCAACAACTGCCGCAAACCGCATTCTCATTTTACTATGGTATAATATTGCTCACAAAACTATTACAAAAAACATACAGCATACCGTACAACGATCTGGACTCCTTTTACCGAAGCTCCATACAGCATCTGGCAAAACTCATGTTCAACGCCAGAGAGCCCAAACTGCGTTACAAAACCAAGGAGCTAATCAGCCTCTGCAATACAACAATATCGGCACCAACAAAACTTTATTTAGCAGCATCAACAAACAGAGTGCTCTGGAACACAACATGGCAGTTAAAACAACTTGTAAAACGACTCAAAAAATGGCACTAGCATGTAATATAGTTACAATTGTCGTTCCTGTATTCAACCGCAGCAACCTTGTTGTTGAGACACTCGACAGCATTGCCTGCCAAACCGCTCTGCCAAGCCTGATTATAGTTGACAACAATTCAACCGACAATACAATGTCGGTAATAACAGAATGGGCACAGGAAAATAGAAAGAAAAATTTTCCAATAAAAATTCTGTCAGAACCAAATCAAGGTGCAGCACAGGCCAGAAACCGCGGACTATCAGAAGTAGACACCCCATGGACGCTCTTTTTCGATTCTGACGACATAATGCTCCCATGCCACATACAAAACCTTGTTTGCAACATAGAAAACAATCCCAAAGCAAACCTTATAGGATGGAATGTTATTGTAACATCCCTGTCTGGGAAAAAATATATAAAGCACTTTCCCAGAAAACGACATATATGGCACAACATATTCAACGGAATAATGTCCACCCAACAATATGCCGCAACCACCTCTCTTTTCCAAAAATGCGGAGGCTGGAACCCGGAACTTACCGGTTGGGACGACTATGAGCTCGGTATGCGTCTGCTCCTTTGCAAACCCTCAATAATGTATATAAAATCAAAACCTGCAATAGAGGTACGCTGCCAGGAAAACTCAATAACCGGTACATCATTCAGGTCAAGCCCTGCCAAATGGGAAAACTCGCTAAACTCCTGCCAGACTATTTTCCAACAAGCATCAATGCCTCGCTACGCACGCTATATAAACCTAAAGCGTGCAGTTCTAGCCGCCATTTATAAAAAAGAAGGAGATACGGCAAACAGCAAACGACTGATGGCTTTTTCCCTGTCAAACGAATGCAGCAGTTGGAAAAAATTGCTCCTGCATTTTGCCTTCAACTACACAGCTTGCGGAGGCAGGGGCATACACTGGCTAATAGCCCCTTTAATTTAATTACAAAAATCTAAAAAAGCTTACCTTAGTCAATACAATCTTTAATCATTAGAAACAAATCTACATTTTGTTTTTCATCATAGCTTTAACACAATTATATAATGTATAACAACTATAAAATTGTATGCAATACGGCTGCCGGCCGTCGCAGATATATGCAATACCTGCTTCCACCAATTCTAGCTAGCGACATCATAGACAGATACGACATCTGGATTAACACTGTAGATGCTTGTGATATAGAGTTTTTCAAATTAATTGCTCAAAAATACCCCAAAGTCAATTTAGTATGGCAGCCTGACGGTATTGTGGACGGAATTAACTCAATAAATGCTTTTTACAGAGCATGTGTGGAAGAAAATACGATATACCTGAAAATGGACGATGACATAATTTGGACAGAACCTGATTTTTTTGAAAAGATGGTTGCTTTCAGAGTAAACAATCCCGGCTATTTTCTGGTATCCCCTATGGTAATTAACAATGCCTTAAGCTCATATATCCTGCAAATAACCGGTAAATTAAAGCTGTCAAAATACATGAATGCACGCGCCAACCACTCAATTCTATGGAGAAGCGGCGAATTTGCCTTTGAACTACACGATTGGTTTTTGAAAACCCAGCTGCCCGATGCCAGATACAGGCAGCTTTATTGTGGCAAACGCCCTATAGCAATGAACCGCTTTTCTATTAATTCTATTTTATGGTTTGGAAAAGACATGAAAGAATTTAATGGAATTATACCTGGCGATGACGAAGAATACCTGTCATGTATCAAACCAACAGAACTCGGACTGACAAATTGTTTCAACGGAGACACTATCGTATCTCACTTCTCTTTTTATTCTCAACGGGAATATCTTGACCGAGAAAATATTTTGGAAAGATACGGCAAACATCTTCATCACGAATGGAGCAAAATTCCGAAAATGGAACAGATAGACAAAACGGTACAAGCAATTCTTAACGACATAGAAAGTAAAAAATCAGAAATTATACAAAACCCCGTTCCATATAAAACAGCGCCAGTTCCAACAAAAAAACAATGGGAACTAAAATTCAAGCAATTTACAAGAATGCTGAAACATAGAAAATACAAACCAAACAACACAAAGCATATTGTAGTTTAACTTATCCAAAGCCGCTCAGACCATTTACTATAGGTATTCAGAACAATGACACAAAACAACATGTTATATAACATATAATCTATATTGCCGGTAATTCAAAAATAATTATTAACTTTGCATTGTAGTAAAAACGCATAAAGATGCGTTACAGAAAATCGACAATAGAAGGATCTCGTCCAAGCCATCGGCCGAGACTCCTTTAATTTTTTTTACCATCTAAAATAATATAACCATGGCAATAACATACATGACACGCGAAGGCTATAAAAAGAAAATGGACGAAATAGCCTACCTCGAATCTGTTAAACGTCCCGAAATTTCCAGAGCAATCGCCGAAGCACGTGACAAAGGCGACTTATCAGAAAATGCAGAATACGATGCCGCAAAAGAGGCCCAGGGCATGCTTGAAATGAAAATTTCGCAACTCAAAGACCTCGTTGCCAACTCGCGCATAATTGACGACAGCAAACTAAATTGTGAAGAAGTTCAAATTCTAAACAAAGTAAAAATCAAAAACGTGT
The DNA here is from genome assembly GCA_004801635.1 of Muribaculum caecicola. Classification (GTDB taxonomy): domain Bacteria; phylum Bacteroidota; class Bacteroidia; order Bacteroidales; family Muribaculaceae; genus Muribaculum; species Muribaculum caecicola. The sequence continues at coordinate 19,272 of SSTG01000014.1, forward strand.
CCAACGGAATGGTAATGGAATACACCATCGTGGCCGACTCCGAAGCCAACCTGAAAGAAAAGAAGCTGGCCTCGTCAACACCTATAGCCCAAGGCCTGCTCGGACACAAATTGGGCGAAGTGGTTGAAATAAAAATTCCGGCCGGAATAGCAAAATTCGAAATAGTAGAAATCTCATTCTAACAAAAATAATGGCTTCAATATTCACAAAAATTGCCAACGGCGAAATACCGTCCTATAAGGTTGCAAGTGACGACAAACACTTTGCTTTTTTAGATATAAACCCCGTAGTACCAGGCCATACCCTCGTAATTCCGCGTCGTGAATCCGACTATATTTTCGACCTTGACGACGAAGAATACACCCAGCTGCAACTTTTTGCAAAACGAGTGGCAAAAGCAATGCAAAAGGCCCTGCCTTGCAAACGCATAGGAACAGCCGTTATCGGAATGGAAGTTCCACACGTCCACATACACCTAATTCCGCTCAACACAGAAGGCGACATGGATTTCCGACGTGAAAAGCTAACACTTGACAATAAAGACATGGCCGACATTGCCGCCGCAATTGCCAAAGAATTTGAATAAACTACGCCAAACAAATACGCAGGGCTTTCCGCTTATCCACGGAAAGCCCTGTTTTTATATCCAATCAATCAAAATCCACACTCACAAACGCATCGTTCCAATACCACCGGTCGGGCCTCAACAGATACCACACACAACCATCCTTATCGTTAAATCCAATCAAAGCCGAATAAATCCCGTATTCACGGCCGTCACTATTTTTCACACGGAATCCGGCATTCATATACATTTCACCATAAGGCTGGTGCTGCGACTCTGCCGCAAGGGCATCATTCTGAGGAATTAGTGTGTAGCCCTCATAAACCACAGCACCGGCATCACCCCCTAGCGCAACAGCCCGGTCACAATCAAAACCTTTCAGACTATAAGGCAGAACGACAACCTGTTTATTAGCACCATAATGCTCATTTAACACATGAAACTGCAACGGATTACGCCATAGCCCGTCAGTAGTCTGGCCTAATGTGTACCATGGCGAATACTCAACCATATCCGCAAAGAGCACAGGCCTGTTTTCCAATTCAACATAAATATATCTACATTGTTCATAAATCCGGTACTGCCAAAACAAGACACCGGAATAAAAAGCACAAAGAACAACTATGCACAAACCACATGCGGCAATCCTCACACGCCTGCAAAAACTCGGGATCAAGTTTACAGATAACCTGAAAACCAACACAATGCCAAGCAATTCAGAAAAGAAAGCAGCCCTAAATGATGCCTTGCTGAATATCACAATGAAATAAGAACTCACCATAATACACACCGACAAAACAAACAAATCGCTACTTATAACATTGCCAATACGCTCACGCAAACGCTTGCATAAACACCCGGTACAAACCACAGCCGTCAAAAATCCCGAAACAGGAAAACACAAGGCCAGCGTACGCAGCATATGTCTCACCGAAAAAGAAACGCCACCAACATCAACGCCGTCAATGCGGCCCCATAACCCTGGCGAAAAAGCAACAAGAACAGCTCCGGCCGCATACGATATCGCCAAAACCCATTCAAATGCAACAAACTTAAAATGCCGCCTGACCAACAACACCGTCAGCCCACACAACACTGGCAACGAAACACCCTCGTGCATCCACCCTGCCATAAAAGCGACAGACACCGATGCCAATAAGAAGAATTTACCGGCAACATGCCTGCATGCCTGCATGCCTGAAAAAAGCAATATAAACAATACGTTAAACAATGCCGACAGCAAATAATTCAAAGCAAAATCCGCCACCATAATATTATCGTGCCACGGCAACAAAACAGCAAAAGCCAGCAGAAACAACAACAGCTCAGTAATCCCCACGCGTCTTGAGCCTGCATACAGTTTAACCGATACACAATATAAAAGCGCAGAGCACAACCCAACAAAAAAAGCAGTAAGCCATTTTGGAAACACAGCTACAAACAACGGACACAACAAATTTCCCAAACGCCCGTTCTGGTGCAGCCAGTGATACAGCCCAGTTTCACAAAACTCACCAAACGAAAACCGTCCACTTCCATCATTAAACCCCTTATACAAGTCGGCATACCATATATCATCCAACTGAAAAGGCACCAAATATGAAAAAACACCATACACAAGCGCCACCATAACCAGCAGAAAACAGCCGGCATACTTCCGGCTAAAACTAACAACACCTGACATTTCCATATTGTGACTAAGTATACGCAAATTTAGCGAAAATCTACAAATTCCAAGAAAACACAAAAATGTTTGTAATAGTGAAAATTATATATTAATTTTGCAGCGCGTTTTGCAGCCCGTAGCCAACCGCTTCAGGCATATACACAAAATGCATATTAATTAACCTATTTTACTAACCATTTAAATGAACGAAGAACTAAAAACTTCTCCCATCGAGGACTTCGACTGGGACGCTTACGAAAACGGCGACGCCCAGACCGGCAAAACCCGCGAAGAACTCACAAAAACCTATGACGAATCGCTCAACACCGTCAAGGACAAAGACGTAATCGAAGGTACCATTATCGCCCTTAACAAACGCGAAGCTGTGGTTAACATCGGCTACAAGAGCGACGGAATCATACCAATGAGCGAATTCCGATACAACCCCGACATCAAAATCGGCGATACTGTAGAGGTATTCATTGAAAATCAGGAAGACAAAAAAGGCCAGCTGATTTTGTCACACCGCAAGGCTCGCATGTCTCGTTCTTGGGACCGCATCAACCAGGCTCTCGAAAACGACGAAATCATCAAAGGCCTCATCAAATGCCGCACTAAAGGTGGCATGATTGTCGACGTATTCGGTATCGAAGCATTCCTTCCCGGATCACAGATCGACGTTAAACCAATTCGCGACTATGATATCTTTGTTGGCAAGACAATGGAATTCAAGGTTGTTAAAATCAACCAGGAATTCAAAAACGTCGTTGTTTCGCACAAAGCCCTCATCGAAGCAGAACTTGAAGCCCAAAAACGCGAAATCATCGCCAAACTCGAACGCGGACAAATACTCAAAGGTGTTGTCAAGAATATTACTTCATACGGTGTATTCATCGACCTCGGCGGCGTTGACGGCCTTATCCACATCACCGACCTTTCTTGGGGCCGCGTAAGCCACCCCGAAGAAATTGTCAAGCTCGACCAGGAGCTCGACGTTGTTATCCTCGACTTCGACGACGAACGCAAGCGCATCGCTCTCGGTTTGAAACAGCTCCAGCCCCACCCATGGGATGCCCTTAACCCCGACCTCAAAATCGGCGACAAAGTTAACGGTAAGGTTGTTGTCATGGCCGACTACGGCGCATTTGTTGAAATCGCTCCCGGCGTCGAAGGCCTCATACATGTTTCTGAAATGTCATGGAGCCAGCACCTACGTTCAGCACAGGACTTCATGAAAGTAGGCGACGAGGTAGAAGCCGTAATATTAACACTCGACCGCGACGAACGCAAAATGTCGCTTGGCATCAAGCAGCTCAAAAACGATCCGTGGGACGACATCGAAGTTAAATATCCTATCGGCAGCAAACACACTGCCAAGGTTCGCAACTTCACAAACTTCGGCGTATTCGTTGAAATCGAAGAAGGCGTTGACGGCCTTATCCACATCAGCGACCTTTCTTGGACAAAGAAAATCAAACACCCGTCTGAATTTACACAGGTTGGTGCCGACATCGATGTTCAGGTTCTGGAAATTGACAAAGACAACCGTCGTTTGTCACTCGGACACAAACAGCTCGAAGAAAACCCATGGGATGCTCTTGAAAGCGTATTCACTGTTGGTTCAATACACAACGGAACCATCATTGAACTTCAGGACAAGGGCGGCGTTGTCGCACTATCACACGGCGTAGAAGGTTTCGCAACACCAAAACACCTTGTTAAGGAAGACGGCACACCCGCCAAAGTTAACGAAGCCCTCGACTTCAAAGTTATCGAATTCAACAAAGACAACAAGCGTATATTCCTGTCTCACAGCCGCATCTTCGAAGACGAAGCTAAAGCTGAAAAGAACGAGGCACGCAAAGCCGCTCGTCGCCAGACCAAGAAAGAAGAACAGCCTGCTGCTGCAACAGCTGTAGAACGCACAACACTCGGCGACCTCGAAGAACTCGCCGCACTGAAAGAGCGTCTTTCTGGCAAAAAATAAAGAAATAATTTCTTTACAACCACAAAAGAGGTTCGCGCTAAATTTAGCACGAACCTCTTTGTTTATTACCAAATATTTATTTTTAATACCATAAACACAACCATATACCGGATAAAAATTGCATGTTCAGATTATTTTACGTTAATTTGCATATCTACGCTAATTTTAAGCATACTATATCAACAACACCCTATAAAATGAACAAATCAATACTCGCCACCATTACAGCCGCAGCAATACTGCAAACAGCAAATGCCGAACAAATATCGCCCCAGCAGGCATTAGCAAGGGTAAACACTGAAAAAACAGCTGTAGGCATTATAAAAAACAATGATGTCACGCTGGCATACACAGCAGAATCAGAAAAAAGCGGAATAGAAACATTCTATGTTTTCAATAAAAACAACGATAACGGCTATATAATCCTATCTGCAAACGATCAGACCGAACCAATATTAGGCTATACCACCACCGGACAATTCGACTACGCAAACATGCCACCAGCCATGAAATGGTGGCTCAAATCATATCAGGAACAAATTGAATATGCAGCCACACATAAAAGCCGTCAGATAGTAATATCAAAAACCGAGGCTTCAACGGAACAAAAAAAAGAAATAGCCTCTTTAATAAAAACCACATGGAACCAAGGAGCGCCATACAACAACCAGTGTCCTATACTAAAAGGACGACAGGCCCCAACAGGATGCGTAGCAACAGCCATGGCACAAGTAATGCGCTATCATCAATGGCCAGAAAAAGGACAAGGAAGCAACCAATACAACTACCAGTACTCATATATAGAGAACAACATACAACAAACCGGATTGGCATCAGAGGCCATGGACTTCAGCAAAGTATCGTTCAACTGGGACCTGATGCAAAACACATATAATTCCTCATCGAACAGCCAGCAGATTGATGCTGTAGCAACACTAATGCACGCATGCGGAGTGTCGGTCAACATGGGCTACGGACAAAAAGAAAGCGGGGCTGTAAGTTCAAACCTTCCAAAAGCCTACCTGAACTTCTTCAACTACGACAGTAGCGTATATTACCGGCAGAGAGACTATTACACCTCGGTAGAATGGGAAGACATAATCTACAACGAGCTTGCAAACGGCAGGCCGGTACAATACAGCGGACATGGCGACGGAGGCGGACACTCTTTTGTTTGCGACGGATATGACGGTAACGGATACTTCCACATAAACTGGGGATGGGGCGGATCTTCCGACGGATATTTCAAACTGTCTGCCCTCGATCCTGACGCACTAGGCATAGGCGGAGGAACCGGAGGTTTTAACTTTTCGCAAGGAGCGGTTATAAACATACAGAAGCCTCAAGCCATATCCAGCGTAATAATTGAAATTATGTCAAACGGAGGGCTATCAGCGGTAGAAGGAACCAGGTCGCGCAACGAAAACATACAATACTTCCCTAATCCAAACGGCAAAGTAACAGGCGGAACTGTATTTTACAACAACAGTACGGCCACATTGACATCAAAATGCTACATAGGCACTAAATTGGTAAATACAACAACCAATGAAACAACATACCAGCAAGGTTTGTCACTCAACGGTCTAAAACCCAATTATGGATATTCTTCCCTTACCGTATACGGCTCCAGAATCACACAAAAAGGCACATATAAGGTTTCGCCTGTATTCTCGTTAGACGGAGGAGCCACATGGCATAATGTATTAATACCAAAAACAGCTCCACAATATATACTTCTCAACGTAACAGATAGCGAGATAAACGTATCGGTTCCGTCTACGGAGGCAGAACTATCGGCAAAACTTACAGTACCGGACGAAGTATTAACCAACGGGGTATATACAATAACAGGAGAGATATCAAACACAGGGTCATATTTTTACGGCCCGGTATATGGTGCGTTCCTCAACTATAACCCTGCATCAAACGCGGCCTCGCTTGCTGCTATGGCTGGCAACGTATTTGCCGAAATAGGCCAAAACGAAACCACCAATGTCGACATAGAAATTCAGGCACAAAACATAAGCGAAGGAAACTATTATTTTGCATATTTAGTTGAAGGTGCCGGAAACTCAGCCGTGATAATAAGCGAACTATATCCAGTCAAAGTAACAAAATCAGGAAAACTGTCGGTAACGCTATCTGCCGCAAACATCAATGAAGGCCGCATACCGATGAACAACATGGTGTTTAACGGCACGGCAACGTCTACCGGCGGTTCGTTCCACGGAGCAATTTCGTTATATATATTTGAAAACTTCGATGACGACAACGACGGATCAGTAAACCATGTAGGAGTTATAAACACTGACATATTGAACATTTCATCAGGTGAAACCGTTAATTTTACTGCCAGCGGTTCTATAACAGAAGGTCAAATAGGACGAGAATATTCTGCACGCCCCTATTATAACAATAACAGGATAGGCAATACAAAAGTATTTTTTATCCTAGGCGATGAAGAATCAGGAATAGAAAACGTATACGGAAACTGCGGCACAAAACTACACGTAACTCCTAATCCGGCCTCCGACGCAGCAACAATAACGGCTAATGCAGCAATAAAAGCAGTAAACATATACTCAATGCAAGGCACTCAAGTAATGACAGAGAAATTTGACGGCTTAGACACATCCGTAATTATAAATGTTTCCAGGCTTTCAGGCGGTCACTACATAATGCAGGCTGTAACAGCAAACGGCCAGGCCGTAACACGCCTTATTATAAAATAATGAAAATATCCATTACAGCAATCCTGGCTCTGGGTGTAGCAATACAGGCATGCAGTCCGTCCAGACAAACAAACAACTCAATAGTAGTGCCATCTGGCACTACTATTGACAATATAGAGCAACCTGTAGTAATAGGAACAAAAAAACAGATGGCCTACCCCAAAGCCGTAATATACAAAACCAACGGCAACTTCAGCAACAACGTACCAATAACACTGAGTGCCGACAGTAAAAAATTAATATCCTTCCCAGCCCCATCCGACATTACAGAACAAACTGCCCCGATAAAACTGTCGCAGGGCTATTGGCTCGACAGGCGAGGAATAAGTCCGAACACTGCCTTTACAAAATTCACATACAGGCAATATGCCCAGCTAAAAAGCACGCCATCAGCCAACGAACTGAAAAAAGCGATAATACCCGGTGCAATAGTGACAGAAATTGTACAACTACCATACCCTGTCGGGCAAGTTACCGTTCAACAATGCGATTCCCTAATCAGCA
>SSTG01000150.1 GCA_004801635.1 Muribaculum caecicola
CTTGTAAAACGGGCCTTAAAAGTAGGGGAACAACGTAACCTGAACTACGTACGCCTTGGGCGCAAAGTGCCGCTACTGCTTGATTTGCAGTACCGTTTCTTCGACAGACACGTGTTCTCGCCTATGCGCAAAGTAATAGGAATTGACAACGGCAATATGTTTCCAATTGCCGGTGCGCCGCTATCCGACACCATATGCCGCTTCCTGCACTCATGCGGAATAAACATCGTAATAGGATACGGATTGTCTGAAACCACTGCAACAGTAACATGTTTCCCGGCAGTCGGATACAAAATAGGCACTGTCGGAACGGTTCTTCCACGCATTCAGATGAAACTTTCCGATGAAGGCGAAATATTGGTCAGCGGCCCCACCGTAATGAAGGGGTATTATAACAAAACCCAGGCCACAGCAGAAGCCTTTACTGAAGACGGCTGGTTCAGGACAGGCGATGCTGGCAAAATAGACGACTCGGGCGCACTCATACTGACAGATCGTATAAAAGACCTCTTTAAAACATCGAACGGAAAATACATAGCGCCGCAAGCCTTGGAAAGCAAACTGGGCGAAGACGAATTCATTGAGCAGGTTGCCGTAATCGGCGACCAGCGCAAATACGTGACAGCCATAATAATACCGGCTTTCGAAGCCCTAAAGGAATATGCATTAAAAAAGAAAATCGCATATAAGTCACTGCAAGACCTGGTAAATAATTCTGAAATACGCAAACTCATACAAGACCGGGTTGACCGGCTTCAGAAAGGATTTGCCAACTACGAAAAGATAAAAAAATTCACACTTCTGCCATGTGAATTTTCAATGGAAAACGGCGAACTCACAAATACGCTCAAGCTACGCCGTCCGGTAATAAACAAAAAATACGCAAATATAATAGAAGCCATGTACGCACAGTAACACGGCACAACAAAGCAGTTAAACAAACAATCATGACAACACAGGACCAGATAAAACAGACGATAGAGCGCAAGTCCGCGCTGGGGAGGTATCTTTGACATCGATTCGAAAAGAATCCAGATAGAAGAAGAAGAATTACGCACCCATGTCCCTGGCTTCTGGGAAAATCCCAAAGCAGCCCAGGTGCAAATGAAAAAAATAAAAGACCTGCGCAACTGGATTGACAGTTACGACGAACTTGACAAAATCACACAGGAGCTCTCGCTCGCTGCCGAGTTTATAAAAGAAGGCCTTGTCGACGAGGACGAACTTGACCAGCTATACGCCAAGGCAACAGAAAAAGTACAGGCCCTAGAGTTGTTAAACATGCTCCGTCGCGAGGAAGACTCACTTCCGGCTGTATTAAAAATCAACTCAGGAGCAGGAGGAACAGAAAGTCAGGACTGGGCCTCGATGCTGATGCGCATGTACCTGCGCTGGGCCGAATCAAAAGGATATAAAACGTCGATAGCGCATCTGATAGACGGCGACGAAGCCGGCATCAAATCCGTAACTATCAACGTAGACGGTGCTTTTGCATACGGATACTTAAAAAGTGAAAACGGCGTACACCGCCTGGTCCGCGTTTCGCCATACAACGCACAAGGCAAGCGAATGACATCGTTTGCATCTGTGTTTGTCACACCGTTGGTCGACGACACAATAGAAGTACGCCTCGACCCGGCACTGATGTCATGGGACACCTTCCGAAGCGGAGGCGCAGGCGGACAAAATGTCAATAAAGTAGAGTCGGGAGTGCGCTTACGCTACCAGTACACAGATCCCTATACCGGCGAACAGGAAGAAATCCTAATTGAAAACACCGAGACACGCGACCAGCCCAAGAACAAGGAAAATGCCTTGAGGCTGCTAAAGTCAATGCTTTACGAAAAAGAATTGCAACACCGTCTTGCCGAACAAAGAAAAATAGAAGACTCTAAACTAAAAATTGAATGGGGCTCGCAGATACGGTCGTACGTATTCGACGACAGGCGCGTAAAGGACCATCGTACAAATCACCAGACATCCGATGTAAACGCCGTTATGGACGGTAACCTCGACCCGTTCATAAAAGATTATCTCATGCAATTTGCCCAAAAAGAAGATTAAACGTAATAAGTGACTGTTCAAACAATGGAAAAACTTACCGTTATAAAAGTAGGAGGGAAAATTGTGGAGCAGCCCGACTCCCTGCTAACCCTTCTTAACGCCTTCAAACAAATAGAAGGAAAAAAAATACTCGTACATGGCGGCGGCCGGTCGGCAACCGCTCTAGCGACGCAAATGGGCGTGGAAACCACAATGATAAACGGCCGGCGTGTAACCGACAGCCAGATGCTTCGCATAGTAACAATGGTTTATGCCGGACAGGTAAACAAATCAATAGTAGCCACTATGCAGGCCCTGGAAATGCAGGCCCTGGGAATGACCGGTGCTGATGCCGATATAATACGCTCGCACAAACGTCCGCCGACACCACAAGCCGATTTCGGCTGGGTAGGCGACGTTGACCGTATTAGCCCCAAGCCACTGCAAATGCTGCTAGAATCAGGAATAATACCCGTAATAGCCCCTCTGACACACGACGGGCATGGGAATATGCTGAACACAAATGCCGACACAATGGCACAGGCAGTAGCCACCGGGCTGGCTCCATATTTCGATGTAGAACTGACATATACATTCGAAAAACCGGGTGTAATGAAAACCGACACAGACCTAGCCGAAGACGTAATACCCGTAATAACTCCACAAATTTTCAGTGAGCTCACTGAAAACGGGACAATTACCGGAGGCATGATACCCAAAATAGAAAATGCCCTCACAGCATTGCGCCAAGGAGTCAAGCTCGTAACCATAACTCAGGCCGAAAATATACATTCCCCCGGGTCGGGAACCAAGATAACGCTTGAATAAATATGCCAGCCATTTAACAGCACTAAAATAATGAACGTTGAGCAGGTAAGCATCTCCATAACAAAAGAACAACTGTCACAATTACCGGTAGTTTCATATCCAGGAAAAATACAGGTAATCAACACCGATAGTGAGGCCGTGGATGCATTTAAACAAATACTCATGTCCAAAACCGTAGGTATCGATACCGAAACAAGGCCGTCGTTCAAAAAAGGGCATATCAATTCCGTGGCGCTGATACAGATAGCCACCGACCACTGTTGCTATCTTTTCCGCATAAGCAAATTCGGGCTTACACAATGCCTGGTCGATTTTTTACAAAATACCCGTATAACAAAAATAGGACTGTCACTCCGTGACGACTTTCACGTACTGCACCGTCTGGCCCCATTCGAGCCACAGGCATTTATCGACCTGCAGACATTTGTAAAAAACTATTCTATAACCGATGCCTCACTACAAAAAATATTCGCCATAATCTTCGGACAACGCATATCAAAACACCAGCGGTTGTCAAACTGGGAAGCCGACTCCCTTACGCCGCAGCAACAACAATATGCGTCAATTGATGCCTGGGCATGCCTACAAATATATAACCACCTTAAAACCGGCAAATTCAACCCCAGCCAGTCTCCTTACATTTCAACAACCGGTTAAAGCAGCACCTACAACAGTCAATACAGGCTTTAGGGACAACATAAAAACATAATTTCCCCCTAAGACTAGGAATTTACAAAGAAAAAGACTAACTTTGCGCAGTTTTTCAAAAAGACAAAATTGTGGGAAAATTTTCTGCATTCAAACTTCCTTTGAAGTCGCTGCCGGCCGGCAGTCATGATTTCGATTATCGCCTCGATAAAGAATTCTTCCTTAACATGGAAAGTTCCGACATTCGCGACGGTAGTATTGACGTACACGCAACTGTCAATAACAAAGGCCAGTATTTCGACTTAAACTTTGAAATAAAAGGAGAAGTCACACTGCTTTGCGACCGCTGTCTGGACGAAATGCAGTGGCCAATCGACACTGTCTACCATATCGCTGTAAAATACGGACAGAATTTCAATGACGATTCTGACGACCTCCTTGTAATACCGGAATCAGACAGCTACCTGAATGTAGCATATATGATATACGACACAATAGCACTGAACATACCCATAAAGCATGTACACCCGTTGGGCAAATGCAACCGGGCAATGAGCTCACTGCTGCGCAAACACCGTGCAACAGCAATAGGAGACGATGAAATGCAGGACGACATTATCGACGACGAGATATTTGACGGCGATGATACAGTTGATGATTCAGCAGCAACATTTCAGGAACCTGCCGACCCTCGCTGGAACGAATTGAAAAAATTAACAGACAACATATAATAATTATAAATACAAAAAACAATGGCACATCCCAAACGAAAACAATCCAAAACCCGCACAGCCAAGCGCCGTACTCACGACAAAGCCATCGAGCCCACACTGGCAGTATGCTCTCACTGCGGTTCTTGGCATGTTTACCACTGTGTATGCCCAGTTTGCGGCTACTACCGTGGCAAAATAGCCATCGAGAAAGAAGCAGCCGTTTAAAAAACGGCCAAAATTCTCAAAGCCCGAAAACATTTGCATCCGGGCATTGCCGGTTGCGAATATGACATATAATCCCCGGGAAAGCCATATGCGGAAAAGCATATGGCAAACTCGGGAAGATATGTTATATAACATATAAAACGGCAACACACATCTGCAAAAATAAAACTAACAACTAGAATAGCACCCACATGCTCTATCCACGCATAGCCGGAATAGCGTCATACGCACCCGACGACATACTCGACAACGAAATGTTGTCAAAAATGGTCGAGACAACCGACGAATGGATTACAACTCGCGTAGGAATCAAACAACGCCGCATACTACGCTCTGAGGGCCAAGGTTCATCATTTTTAGGCATACAGGCCGTAAACAAACTCCTTGAATCGACAGGAATAAACGCCGAAGATATAGACCTGCTGATTTGCGCGACCTCAAATCCCGACTACAGGTTTCCTTCAACAGGATCTATCATAGCACACCAATGCGGTTTAAAAAACTGCTACGCTTACGACATACAGGCTGCCTGCGCAGGATTCCTTGTAGCACTGAACGATGCCGCTGCATACTGCCGGGCCGGAATGTACAAGAACATAGTTGTCGTTGCCGCTGAAAAAATGTCGTCAATGGTAAACTATGCCGACCGCACAACATGCACCTTGTTTGGAGACGGAGCCGGATGTATGCTCATCCAGCCATCTGACAAAAAAGTAGGCATAATCGACGGCGTATTCCACGTTGACGGAGAAGGCCTGCCCCACCTGGTAATGAAAGGAGGAGGCTCTGTTCACCCAACCACGCAACAGACACTCGATGCTGGCGAACACTACCTGTATCAGGAAGGGCGTTCAGTATACAAACACGCCGTGTCCAATATGTTAAGCTCATCGCTCAAAGTTGCCGAACGCAACAACCTAACTATGGACGATGTTGACTGGCTTGTCC
>SSTG01000151.1 GCA_004801635.1 Muribaculum caecicola
GTGCCTTACCGACAACGACGGGCCATATATTGAACTTATGGCCGGTGTATACACCGAAAACCAACCCGATTTCACATGGCTGATGCCATACGAGGAAAAAGAATTCACACAATACTTCCTCCCTTACCGCGAACTAGGCGTGGTAAAAAACGCCACCAAGGACCTATTGATGAACATCGAGCCTGCCGACAATGGCAAGGCACACCTTAAAGTGTTTGCAACAAACCGGCAAACTGTAAACATAACTGCAAGCTGCGACAACGGCTGCACACTCCTTGACAAGACAGTAACAATAAACCCAGAAAAAATATTTGAACAGGAAATAGACACTCAAGGCACTCCTTTCGAATCTGTTTCGGTGAAATTTGTCAAAGACGGACGCACCATAATGGAGTGGCGCACCGAACCCGACGAAATACGCCCCATACCTGATGCAGCCGAAGCCGCCCTGCTCCCACATCAGATAAAGACCGTAGAACAGCTGTTCCTTACAGGCCTTCATCTGGAACAATACCGTCATGCCACGTATTCGCCTGTAGATTATTATGAAGAAGGCCTGCGGCGCGACCCCGACGACGTTCGCTGCAACAACGCGCTTGGACTGTGGTACATACGCAAAGGACGCTTCGACATAGCTGAAAAGTACCTGGAAAAAGCGGTAAAAGTACTTCAGAAACGCAACCCCAACCCTTACGACGGCGAACCGATATACAATCTGGGCCTTGCCCTCCGTTATCAGGGCCGGCACGAGGAGGCTTACAACCGTTTCTACAAATCAACTTGGAACGGGGCCTGGCAAGATGCCGGGTACTTTGCCTGCGCCCAGATTTCCTGTATGCTAGGCAATTACACCGAAGCACTTTACGAAGCCGACCGTTCTTTGCTACGCAACTGGCACAACCCAAAGGCACGCACCATTAAAGCGGCAATACTAAAACGAATGGGCCGGCACGAAGAAGCAAACGAGCTATGCGTTGAATCGCTTAAACTTGACAAGTTTAATTATGGCTGTCTGTTTATTTCAGGCAACACGCATACGCTTGTAGAACTTATGCACGGCTCGGCGCACAACTACGATGAAACGGCTCTTGAATTTTGTGCGGCAGGACTATGGAGCGAGGCAGAAGCCATATGGGACATTGCCATCAAGTCAGGGGCAACAACACCGATGACATATTATTATCGTGGATGGTGCCAACTTCAAGCCGGAAATGCGCAAGCTGCCCAAAAAACTTTTGCCGAAGGGGCCGCCTGTTGTCCCCACATGGTGTTCCCGAACCGTGCCGAGGCAATACTAGCCCTGCGCGCCGCTTTGAACATCAATCCCGGCGATGCCAATGCCAACCATTATCTGGGCAACCTGTTCTACGACAAACGCCAGTACGACCTAGCATCGGCTTATTGGGAACGCGCGGCAGAACTAAACCCCTCTTTCCCCACAACATGGCGCAATCTGGCCCTATACTATTTCAACAAAGCCGGCAATCAGCAAAAAGCCATGGATGCAATGGAACGCGCATTCTTTCTCGACGAAACAGACTCGCGCGTGTTAATGGAGCTTGACCAACTTTACAAGAAACTTCAACGTCCACACAGCGAACGCCTGACATTCCTACAAAAATACCCACACCTTATCGATAAGCGCGACGACCTTGCCCTTGAAGAAATTACCCTGCTCAACCAAACAGGGAAATATGCCGAGGCCCGGCAAAAACTCGACAACCGTCAGTTCCACCCGTGGGAAGGAGGCGAAGGCAAGGTGCCAATGCAATATCAGACAGCACGCGTTGAAATGGCCAAACAAGCAATCGGCCAAAACCGCTATGCCGATGCCGTAGCCCTGCTAGACGAATGCCTGCAATATCCGCATAACCTAGGAGAGGGAAAACTGTACGGAGCGCAGGAAAACGACTTCTACTACCTTATGGGACTTTGCCATAAAGCCATGGGGCAACAAGACAATGCTGAAAAATGCTTTGAACAAGCCACACTTGGCCCAACCGAGCCTGCTGCAGCAATGTACTACAACGATGCCAAACCCGACAAAATATTTTATGCCGGCCTGGCATTCCGTGCCCTAGGCAACGAAAATAAGGCCCGTGCCTACTTTAACAGGCTTGTAGCTTACGGAAAACAGCATCTTCACGAAGAAATTGTAATGGACTATTTCGCCGTGTCGCTACCCGACCTGCAAGTATGGGACGGCAGCCTGAATGAAATGAACCGCATACACTGCCTTTACATGCTCGGACTTGGTTATGCCGGACTTGGCGATAAAACACGCAGCAACCGCTATATTGACGAAGCAGAAAAACTGAACATCAACCATCAGGGTATCCAGTCGTTCAAATCGCTTGCCAACATTTTATAAAAATTTCGTATAAGGACTAATTGCAAAAAAAGGCTTCCAAATTTGGAAGCCTTTTTTTGTGGAGTATAGCGGACTCGAACCGCTCACCTCGACACTGCCAGTGTCGCGCTCTAGCCAGATGAGCTAATACCCCTTATTTGTTGTGTTGCAAAGTTAGTCACCTTTTAAATATCTTGCAAGTTTTTGAGACTATTTTTCACAATAACCTAAATATCAAAAATATATAAATACAAATATCTCCAAACAAGCAATTTATTAAATTGTTAGGCGAATGTTAAAAACAAAATATGTAACTTTATGTTTATATTAACAAATGCATTGCTTCCGGTAATGCTGTTAACGCCATTCGTTTCAACTGACCAATTATACTCCATTGGGACACTTTATTAAAAATACAATAATACGGCGAACCATCAAAACATTATTTTGGGTGGTTGTCTGCGTAATTTTATTTCCGTTGCTAATATACATACCTGCGGTTCAAGACTTTATAGTGCCAATAGTTTTAGAAAAAGTATCGGAATCATCTGGTATGACCATCAAGGCCGAGAACTTCCGACTACGTTGGCCGCTAAGGCTTCAGCTTGAAGGCGTTACTGTTCTGACCGCTCCAGCCGACACTATGGCCACCCTGCGCCAAGCCTCACTCGAAGTAATGGCAATGCCGTTGCTTGCCATGGATGTAAGGGCGCACGGAAGCCTTGACGATGTGCTATACAAAATGGGCACACCCGACTCTGCCATATATCTGAATGCACGTATTAACAGTTTCAATCTGGCACCGGCAAGCTATAACCTGCGAACCGGACATGTACAGATAAGCGATGCTACTGTTAACGGGGCAGACATTGACCTAATCATAAACCCCGATGACACACAAAAAGCCGATTCTGTTTCAGAACCTCTGAACATGCTTATCGAGGCTAAAAAAATTGCCTTGACAAACGTGCATTACCGCATGAAAATGCAGCCTACCATCGACTCTATAGATGCCCACATACCGTCAGCCCGTTTGGAAGACGGCGTTATCGACCTGGCCAATAGCAAAATCGACGGCCGGTTGCTTCAGGTTGACAGCATAGACGTATGCTATATGTTTCCTCCTGCCACTGATTCAATTGCTCAGGACTCGGCAGTAATTGAACCGGACAGCATATCCAAACCATGGCAAATAAATGCCGGCACACTGGCTCTTTCTGCAAATAAAGCAGTATATGCCATGACAGGGGCAACTCCTCAGCCGGGGCTTGACCTCAATTACATACAGGTATCAGACGTATATGTGCGCATCGACTCGTTCTACAACTGCGGAACAACAATCAAGGTTCCTCTCACCACGCTAAAGGCTTCGGAACGTTCTGGTGTGAAACTGTCGGCCGACGGAACTTTCGAAATGGATTCTTCCGCAATGTATGCCAGGAATTTCAATATCGAAACCATTTTCTCCAAAATAAAGCTTGATGCCGTAATGGGACTTGGCAACTTCTCCTCTCCGCAGGGAATTCCGCTAACAGCCAAACTTGATGCAAAAATAGGGGCACACGACATCGACCTGCTTTACCCGTCGCTAAAGCCTGTGCTTGAGCCACTGCCCACGTATAACGACATTGTGCTTTCTGCCGATGTGTCTGGCACATCCGAACATTTAAACATAAACAAACTGCAGGTATCGCTTCCAGAATGCATAACCTTAGCTGCAAACGGAAGCATGTCGGGCATTTCAAAGCCAGACAACATGAACGCCCGCGTTTCCCTGCACGGGTCTATAACCCAACCGGCCCCGTTAAAGCCCTTGCTGGCCCAACTAAGCCCGAACATGGCACTCAGCATACCGAAAATGGAGCTAAACGGCATGGTGCTCATGAACCGCGGTGTTATAAACGGAAACCTTCAGGCAACAACAGAAAGTGGCGACATTGCCCTAGATGCCATTTGGAACGGCCGGCTGACAAATTACAACCTTGACCTGAAAGCCAACACGTTCCCAATCAATGCATTTTTACCGGATGCAGGCCTGGGACATCTAACAGCAACGGCAACGGTAAACGGCCACGGGTTCAATCCACAGCAAAAATCAACCCATATCGATGCCGATGTAACAATTGTCGAACTGCCTTTCAAACAGCACACTTTAAAAGATGTCAGAATGTGGGCCCGGCTCAATTCCGGAAACGCCGATGCCGGAATAGTGTCATTTAACACATATGCCGATTTCGACGTAACCGTAAGCGGAAACCTCGATTCGCTATTATACAACCTCGACATTGACGGAGATATAAGGCGGCTAGACCTGAAAAAACTCGGATTGTCGGAAACCGATAACGGCGGCTCGCTATCAATGGGCGGACATGTCACCATGCACCCCGATAAACAAAATTATGATGCAAACATAAAAATAACCGCCGTAGACTGGGTTCTTGGAAACACAGAACTGTCTACTCCGGAAATAACAACCCACTTTACATCAACCGACTCAACCGTAACTGCAACCATTGACAACGAAACCCTGGCGGCCAGATTTGACGCTGCCTGCAATCTTGACTCACTGCTAGCCTCGTTCAGCAACGTTTCAACAGTGATAGACACGGTTATGTCACAAAAAAGAGTACACATCGACTCTATACACCATGCCCTTCCGGTATTGTCACTCAACATAAATTCCGGCTCAAAAAGTATTATCAACGGATTTTTAACCGATTCGAAAATTACCTATAAAGGATTCAGCGTAAGTGCAAAAAACGATTCGGCCATACATATGGACGCACAGCTGACACGGCTAAAATCGCCGTCGTTCGTAGCCGACACCATAACCATGTCGATGCAACAGCAGGCCGACTCACTGTTATGGTCCATGCGCATGGACAACCGCCCGGGAACAATGGACGACTTCGCTCACGTAA
>SSTG01000152.1 GCA_004801635.1 Muribaculum caecicola
TCGACTCCGTACTCACCGTCTTTCTCGATTAAAATACCAGGCATGGTCAACAGCCCTTGTAATGCCCGGATCCGACGTATAGCCTAACACACGGCGCGCATACAACAGGCGTTTCTGTGCCTTTACCGACGACACACGCACCCTGCCCGACGATTCTATAAAATTATCACCATCAATAAAAATACCCACGTGATCAACCTTACCGGTATTCTTATTTCCAAAAAACAACAAGTCGCCAGGTTTCAAATCTGACATATTTTCAACAAGCTTTCCACACAAAGCCTGTTGCGACGCATCACGCCGCAAAATTATACCATTGTGGTAATAAGCCATCTTGCTCAACCCAGAGCAATCCATCCCCTTCACCGACA
The DNA here is from genome assembly GCA_004801635.1 of Muribaculum caecicola. Classification (GTDB taxonomy): domain Bacteria; phylum Bacteroidota; class Bacteroidia; order Bacteroidales; family Muribaculaceae; genus Muribaculum; species Muribaculum caecicola. The sequence goes on from SSTG01000152.1 coordinate 372, forward strand.
TTCCGCCCCATACATACGGGGCACCCGTCTGAGCCATAGCCATCGAAATCACCGAACGGGCGCTTTCCGGCTGCACAGCCCAACCCGACAACGAAGTAAAACAACTGCGGTTGGCCCAACCCTTACGGCCATCAGGCAAAACAACAGCCGCCCAACGGCCCGAACTCCCCCTGTCCTCGACTATATCACCCGGAACAATATCCGACACCACACGCCGTCCAAGAGTGTCAGCATATATCTTTATCTCGTTCAGAGCCGTTGCAATCAGCCGTTTGGAACTACGCCATCGCGCCATCTGCAACGAATCCATCAGTTGCAACGAATTTTTAATAACATAACCCGAATAGCCCTCAGGCGACTTAACCAGCAGCCACCCCTCTTTTTCAGACGCAGCCACCCTTAACGGCATACCCATAAGCACCTGCGAAACCATTTCAGCCGAATGCGCCGGCCTCCCCCTCATATGCGCCACAGAAACAACAGGCAGCGCCCACCCGTCAAAAACCGGCTCTGCCGCACTCATTCCAGACACAGCCGCACACAAACTCACAACAAAAAACAAAAAACGTTTCATATCCTTATGATAAATTCTATTATATATAAATGTAAAATTAGCCATTTACTGCCTCTAAACAAACTTTATTGACAAAAATCACAAACAAATATCAGCTTCGACTAATAACAAAAAACGCTATCAGACTAAAAAAATCTGATAGCGTTAAAATTCTTTGTATACCTACAAATCAGCTTAATACACTAAATTTTACGTTCGTGTTAATAAACAATTTTGAATGTGCTGTTTCCTGCTTTTATTATATAGACTCCCGTCATAGGAAGGGTAAATGTCAGCTCCGATTCAACTACTGGAGCAGAAAAAACGATGCGCCCGTCAATTCCGCAAACCAACACTTCGCCACCCTTATTATTTGAAACTACAACCTTATCTCCAGAAACAGACACCGTAGGAACAAGCATGTCTGCAGACAAATCATCCACACCCGAAGTAGCGAGCTTGACAACAACAATATTAGACATATCACTCATCACTTCCGGAATATATCCTTTATTGTCGCAATAAGAAGCCCGAACAAAATACGCTATCCTGTCGCCGGAAATCAGCGACAGATTGTCGGCCATACAAGATGTTTCAATAGTTTCAATAGTTTCATACGTGCGTACCGGAGCTGCAACTTCGTCTCCCTCCGACAGATTTACAGAAACACACATGTCGTCGAAATACAAAATATCGCCAATCTCATTCAATGTTATTGTAATAAACGATTGCTCCGTTCCACCATCAAAATCAAACGAGTATTCCTTAAGTTGGGTTGTAACGTCAAAATCTTTTGTTGCTGTCAGAGTAGGAACATCCCCTACATATTTATATGTACTGACTGTAGCCTTGAGATTTTTATTTCCCACAGCGTGAAAACCAAGCACAAACCGCCCGTTGTCATGAGAAAGGTCATACACCGGCGACATCATAGAAGCTGTCTTAAACAAATTGGGATCCTGATTGTTAAGTCCGAACATACCATTGGCATATACAGGCATATTCGCAGTCCAGTCTCCGTCAGTAATTCCTGCAAGTTCCTTAACAGGCTGCCCTATAGAACCATCAGTATATCTCGAATAATCAGTATCAAGAAGCTTATACCTGAATGTATTCTGAGCTTTGTGGTACTTGGACACCGTCATGTAGTACTTGGTCGCAATATCCACACTACTCCAATTTCCCACAAATCCCGTTGCAGTCACTACAGATGCCTCATCAGCAACAGGAGCGTCAACACATTCAGGAACAACCGTTACCTGGGCTGATTCAGCCGTAACAACATCACCTTTAATTGATGCAACTGTATAATAATAAGGTGTGCCGAAATCTATTCCGGTAACAGTATAACTTGTATCTTCCACCCTCGCCCCCTGAATAAGATATTTCTTAGTCATCTTTGCTTCCTCATCCATCACCCATGTATATACATTTAGCGAATATGCGTCGACATTATCAACGGCCAGCCAGTTTGCCTTAAATGAAGTACTCGTAAATTCTGTAGCAGAGAGAGGGGAAGGCACCGACACACCTCCGTCATCAACAAATATATCATCAATCAACACATTTCCTATTGATAAAAAATAGAACATCGTAGCGGCACTCCCTCCCGACATAAGCACGGAATGGTCAGACCATTCACTACCTACAGTTTCCGTAACTCCGTCATATGCCCCATAACCTGCAACTACAACATAACAGTCGCTGCCATCCTGCGAACGAGCACGAAATTTAACCGTATAATTACCTTCGTTATTCGATGCATCAAATACCGGAGGCATAAGCATACCCATCATTTGAATATAGGCACAGCCACCAGCCTGATACACTAACGTACCGCTCCACCCCGGTGTATTAGTCAGGTCGGATGATATAGGCGACGACTCTGTGGCAACAGGATTCTGCAAATCAGGAGCATCCTCTGAACCCAATACAAACTTTGAAAAATCTTCTGAAATAATAACAGAAGCTGACAGTGGAATAGATATACAATTAAAAACAACAAGTAAAAGTAATATTTTCCAAAAAATGCACAAATTATACGTACCTTTGCATACGGTTTTATACCGGCAACACTTCTAAGACATATAAAATGATTGAATATATAACCGGCAATATTGCCGAACTGACACCGGCATACGTTGTGATTGACAATGGCGGCATCGGCTATTTGCTAAACACAAGCCTGTTTACATACGAACAACTGGCAGGGCAAACCTCTGCCCGGCTGCTGGTTCACGAAGTTATACGCGAGGATGCCCACCTGCTTTACGGGTTCAGTTCCGAACGCGAGCGCTCGCTATTCAGGTCACTTATAGGCGTTTCGGGCGTAGGAGCCAACACGGCACGCGTCATATTAAGCTCTCTGTCAGCACCCGAACTTGAATCGGCAATAGCTTCGGGCGACCATGCGCGTCTGAAAAAAATCAAGGGAATAGGGGCAAAAACAGCCGAAAGAATAACTGTTGACCTAAAAGATAAAATAAAACCGCAGGGCAACACGTTAATAGAGCAGCCACAGTTCACTTCTGCTGCTTACGACGAAGCCCTGGCAGCCCTGCTTGCATTGGGCTTTGCAAGGCCGCAATCGGCCAAAGTGCTCAAGTCCATATTCGACAAAGATGCCACAGTAAAAGTAGAAGCTGCGATAAAGAAAGCATTGTCAATGCTTTAAGCAAGGCAGAGCGTGAGCTACGGCTGTTTTAAGTGTGTATCACAGCCACGCACTTGCCAACACAAAAATGAGCTACAGGCACAAAACAATATATAGAATTTTGCTATGTGTGTCCGTGATTGTAACAATTGCACTCACGGCAGGGCAGTTTTTTGCAAAAGCCCAATATAAAGATCCGGGCATACTCCCTCCCCCTCCGCCGTCCAACGACACGCAATGGGGTGTGGCATCACTCGATTCTGCCGGAATGCCCAACCTGACGCCAACCATTCCACCTACCTATGAGGCACTGGCAAAAAGCACACTGGCAGCCGACCTGAAAACCCCCGACAATGTAAAAACCGAAGTAGAATACGACCCGGCCCTGGGATGCTACATCGTACGCACAAAAGTTGGAGAATTCGAAATCGGCACACCGTTCATGCTCACTCCGGAACAGTATAACGACATAGAGTTGCGCCGTTCCATGCAGCAATACTTCAACCGCCGCAACGGTGAACTGGTAAAAGGCAAAACGGAAAAGGAACCATTCAATGTGCTCGACATGAATTTCGCACTAGGCCCGTTGGAAAAAATTTTCGGACCCGGCGGAGTACAGCTTAAAACCCAGGGGTCGGTACAGATATCGGCAGGAATAAAAAGCAACAAAACCGACAACCCTGCACTGTCACTCACGGCAAGAAGAAAAACTTATTTCGACTTCGACCAAAAAATACAAGCCAACGTAAACGCCACCGTAGGCGACCGCATGAAGTTCGGCATGACCTACAACACCGATGCCACTTTCGACTTCGACTCAAAAAACATAAAACTCGCTTACGAAGGCAAAGAAGACGATATTGTAAAGAATATAGAGGCCGGAAACGTGTCAATGACAACAGGTTCGTCGCTGATACGCGGAGGTACGGCATTGTTCGGCCTTAAAACCACAATGCAGTTCGGCAAACTCACGGCAACCGCCCTCGTTTCTCAGCAAAACAGCGAATCACAGTCGGTAAACACCAAAGGAGGCGCACAGACAACCGATTTCACCATAAATGCCGACGAATACGACGAAAACCGGCACTACTTTCTAGGCCACTTCTTCCGCGACAACTACGACACGTTTGCGCAGCGGCTACCTTACGTCAGTTCAGGTGTACAGATAACCCGTATCGAAGTCTGGGTTACAAACAAAAGCGGCAACTACAACCAGTCGCGCAACATTGTGGGCTTTATGGATTTAGGAGAGAACAAAGTGTTGTCCAGCAACTACTGGCAACCCAACCCTGCCTACGACAACACCTGCAACCAGTCAAACAACCTGCTGCAAACCATAAAGACCGAATATCCTGATGCCCGAAACATAAACACGGTAACCCAGGCACTGGAACCCCTTCAGGCCTATGGAATTGACGGTGGTAAAGATTACGAAAAAGTTGAAAGCGCCCGACTGCTGCAATCGTCGGAGTACACACTAAACCCCACGTTAGGATATATATCCATAAAGACGGCTCTCCATGCCGACGAAGTACTTGCCGTGGCCTACGAATACACATACCACGGACAAGTGTTCCAGGTTGGCGAATTTTCAGCCGACATATCCCAGTCAGACCAGTCGCTGTACGTAAAAATGCTTAAAAGCACCACCGTGTCGCCGCGCACGCCAATCTGGAACCTGATGAT
>SSTG01000153.1 GCA_004801635.1 Muribaculum caecicola
GGCGTACGTAGTTCAGGTTACGTTGTTCCCCTACTTTTAAGGCCCGTTTTACAAGTATTCGCTGAAAGGCCCCCATGCGCTGTATTTTTGCCTGTACTGCTGTGTAGACTTTTTCCCAAAATCTGGGTACGGAGCACATGCATGTGGGCTTGACTTCGCGTATGGAATTCTGGATGTCGTGTGGGTCAAGGTTTATATATACCTTTATTCCCGAATACAGGCAAAAAAATGTCCATGCCTTTTCAAATATATGGCTGAGTGGCAAGAAGCATATTGACGTGTCTGAATCGGAAATGCTTTCAAGGCGCTCGCGGTGTATGCTTAGCGCGGCATTGAAACATGAATGAGTGAGAATTGCCCCTTTGGGTTCGCCTGTTGTTCCAGAGGTGTACAGCAGTGTGGCTATATCGTTTTCTGAGGCTTGTTCACGGCGTGTGTCAACGCGTTGACGGCAGTTTGCCGTAGCGGCCTGCCCGAGGTTTATAAATGCCTGAAACGATAATGTTGACTGGTCGTCGTGGTGTATCTTTACTTCCTGATCGTAAACAACTATCTGACGTAGCGACGGGCATTGCCGTTGTACCTGCCGGGCTATTTCGTATTGGGCGTTGTCTCCAACAAATAACACCTGTATTGCTGCGTCATTTACAATATATTTAACCTGTTCAAACGAACTGGTGGCGTATATTGAAACAGGTACTGCCCTGTTTTGAAATGCGGCAAAATCAGTTATAAGTACCTGGGGGCGGTTTGCCGTAAATACTCCTATTTTTTGCTCTTGCTCAATGCCTGCTATGTCCATTGCGAAAGCCGCATTGTCGACATCTTTTGAGAATTGTGTCCAGGATGTGTCTACCCACTCATCGCTTTGTCCGCATTTGAATGAGAAGGCGGCTCGGTCGCCATATTTTATTGACTGGTTGTGCACCAGTCCTGTCAGTATGTTGTTTGACATGACTGTTCTGTTGGGTTTTGTTGCAAAGTTAGTATGGCGGTTTGTTTGCAGAACGTTTTTTGTGAAACATTTTGGTCCGCGGTTAACAATCCTTTGCAAATTGTTTTTGTTACACAGTTGATATTAACAACAATTGTGTATTTGAGAATTAGTCTGGGGACAGTGCCGTATTTATAGTATAAGCATTGCGTCGCCGTATGCTCCGAACCGATAGCCTTTTTCGATAGCTTCGGCATACGCTTTCATTGTCAGGTCGTATGTTCCGAAAGCGCAAACCATCATAAGCATGGTTGAATATGGCATGTGGAAGTTTGTTACCATGGCATCGGGAACGGTGAAGTCGTAGGGTGGGAAGATGAACTTGTTTGTCCATCCGCTGAATGTTTTCATATGGCCGCCCATTGATACGGCGCTTTCAATGCCTCGCAGTACGGATGTTCCTACCGCGCACACCTTGTGCCCGTTGTCTTTTGTTGCATTGACTTTTTCAACAAGGCTTTCTGTAACCTCCATTTCTTCAGAGTCCATGCGGTGTTTGGTTAGGTCTTCAACATCTATTTCCCGGTAGTTGCCTAATCCGGAATGCAGTGTTAGGAATCCTGATTCTACACCCTTTAATTCCATGCGTTTGAGCAGTTCGCGCGAAAAGTGCATGCCTGCAGCCGGAGCTACTACTGCCCCTTCGTTTTTTGCGAATATACACTGGTAGTTTTCTGCATCGGCTTCGTTCGGCTGGCGTTTGATATAGGGAGGTATCGGGGTGAACCCTAGTTTGAACAGCGCGTCTTTGAATTCGGCATGCGGTCCGTCGTATAAGAAACGTAGCGTGCGTCCGCGCGATGTGGTATTGTCTATAACCTCGGCTACCATCGATTCGTTTTCTCCGAAGTATAATTTGTTGCCTATGCGTATTTTACGCGCAGGCTCTACAAGGACATCCCATAACTTGTGCTCCTGGTTGAGTTCGCGCAAGAGGAAAACTTCGATTTTTGCACCGGTTTTTTCCTTATTGCCAGTGAGCCGGGCCGGGAAAACGCGAGTGTCGTTGAATATGAACATGTCGCCTTCGTCGAAGTATTGTATGATTTCTTTGAATATGCGGTGTTCTATTTCGCCTGTTTTTCGATTTACTATCATTAACCGTGATTCGTCGCGGTTTTTTGCCGGTTCTGATGCGATAAGTTCTTCGGGGAGTTTGAATTTGAATTGAGACAGTTTCATATCGATGGTTTTGTTTTTTGCATTTGGTTGTTGTCGGCTTGTGGCATTTCAACCGGTTTTTCTTTGATTAAAGTTGCCATTTCTGAAGGAGACAGGCATTCTTTGTCGGTTATTTGCCCGACGCGTGTCCGGCGCAGGGCTGTAAGATGCGCTCCTGTTCCGAGGGCTATGCCTATGTCGCGGGCAAGCGCCCTTATGTATGTTCCTTTGGAGCATACTATGCGGAGCGTTATTTCTTGTTGTGAGTATTTAAGCAGTTCGATTGTGTCAATGACAAGTGTCTTAGGCTTTATATTCACTTGGTCGCCTCGCCTGGCTATCTGGTAGGCGCGTTCTCCGTTTACCTTGCAGGCTGAATAGGCCGGCGGTATCTGGCTTATTGTGCCGAGGAATTGTGGCAGCGTCTGTTCTACAAGCTGCATCGTTATGTGCTCGGTGGGATAGTTTGCATCTATTTCCGTTTCAAGGTCGAACGACGGTGTTGTAGCTCCCAAGGCTATAGTGGCCACGTATTCCTTTACCCCTGCCTGAAGGTTGTCGATTTGCTTTGTGGCTTTGCCTGTACACACAATCATTACACCTGTTGCCAAAGGGTCGAGTGTTCCGGCATGGCCTACCTTTATTTTTTTGCACTTAAGTTTGCGAGACAGTTCTCCGCGTATACGTTTTACTACGTCGAACGATGTCCATCCGTATGGCTTGTCCAGAAAAAGAATTTCTCCTTCCAGATAGTTCATCGTTGATTTTGATGTTACCATACGATGCAAAGAATTCCTACTGCCGCACAATATACGGCAAACCAGACTAGTTTTCCTTTTTTTACTATATTGAGCATCCACTGGCATGCCGCGCATCCTACAATGAATGCGGCAACGAACCCTATTGTGAGCTCTAACGCACCTACGGCTTGCGATGCCTGCGATATAGGAGCGTCGAGCATGTCTTTGACATTGAGCATGGCTTCGCCTAGTATGGGGATTATTACCATTAGGAACGAGAATGATGCAACTTTTTCACGGTTGTCGCCTAGAAGTATGCCTGTTGCTATTGTTGTGCCTGAGCGCGAAAGTCCTGGCAGGACCGCTATGGCCTGCGCGATGCCTATTATAAATGCGTCGGCCCACGATATGTCGCGTCCGCCACCAGCTATATTGGCCTTGAGCAGGGGCCTTGTACGGAAAGTGTAGGCAAAAGTGAGCAGCGCCGCTGTTATTAGCAGGCATATTCCTACGGTACTAAGGCTGCCTCCGAAAAATGACTCTACAAAATCTTTAAAGCAGAACCCGACAATGGCTACGGGGATGCACGACAGAAGTATCTTGCATACATAATAAAAGTTACTGTCGAGCTTTATTGTGAAAAAGCTGCGGCATAGCGGAAGGAAATCTTTCCATAGCACAACTAGTGTTGAAAGTACGGTTGCTGCATGCAGCATTATGTTGAATTCGAGTATTTCGTCGGCAGGCAGGTTTACGTGAAGTATTTCGCGGAATATTTCCAGATGTCCGCTTGAACTTATTGGCAGGTATTCTGCCAAACCTTGTACAATTCCTAAAATAAGAGCTTGTAACCAGTCCATATGGTAAAATAAGTGAATTATAGTTTATTGAATTTCTTTATTTTTTCGTGGAAGCCATACTATGGCCGCTCCCATGAATATGAACCCAAGAAATGCTATTGTGGGCCCTATTACGATACGGCGAGTGGAGAATATGTCGGGGTTAAATTGTTCTGTGGTTGAACTTGACCCTAGCATGAGCAGGAATCCGGCTATTATCATTGCTCCTGCCGCTATCATGAGAATGTAGTTTTTTCGCAGAAGCGGACGTTGTGAATCGGGTTGCTTGTCTATGCCGTTGCCTGATGGATTTTGCTGTGTGACTTTTTGTTGTGTCATTGTATGATAATTTCTGTTTTTATGACGGTTAAAAGTTACCTGAACATATCGTTGTAGTCGGAGCGCAGGTACTTGTTTGTTGAAAAGAATGCTGCTGTCCCGGTTATTATTATGCCGGCAATAAGTATTACTGCAAATACCACTGTTGCATGAACCCAGTTGACTGCCCTGCTTATTTCAGTGCTTATTGTATGGGCGTATGCCACTATGGCTGCCAGAATTGCATCTGCTGCCAATGCGGCAATTATTCCGCATAAAATATTACTGGTTATGAACGGTTTGCGTATGAATCCGGCAGTTGCGCCCACTAGCTTCATTGTGTGTATGGTGAACCTTCGTGCATAAATGGCCAGATGTACGGTGTTGTTTATAAGTACAAACGAGATTAGAAGTAACAATGCTGACACTGCTGTGAGCACCAGTGCCAGTGAGCGTAGTGACTGGTTTATGGAGTCTACCATCTGCGTTGGCACCGTAATTTCGCTTACTCCCGGCATTGCTTTTATCGGCGCGGATATTTTTTCAATGGAATCAGTGTTGGCATACTGGGATTTTACCTTTATTTCTATTTCGGAACTAAACGGGTTTACTTCCAGAATTTCCATCAAGTCGTCGCCGGTTTGCTGTTGCCATTGTGCCAGGGCATCTGTTGAACTTACATATCGCTGTGATGCAATGGCCGGTGATGCCGAACATAGCTGTTTTATATTATTTAAGTGGCTTTGGGGAATGCTGTCGGCAAGCACTATATTGAACCCCATGCTTTCCTGTATGGATTGTTTTACAGAGTTGGCTGCAATTCCCATTAAGGCTATTATGCCTAATAAGAGTAGCACTAGCGTTACGCTTACGGTAGAGGTTAGCTGTGCAGATATGATCGATATACCGTTGTGGCTTTTTTTTACCATTTTGTCAGATTTTGCCCTTAAAAATTTTTAGAGGCTTAAATTAATTTTTTGGCCGGTTGCACGTGTGTTGGCTTGGAGATACGTGTTATTAAAACCGTTGTTACGCGCGGATATAATAAGCCAAATGACGTGCAAAATTAATACATATGGCGTGGTCTGCCAAAATATTCTGCTAAAAAATGAGGCCATGCCTGTTTTGAAGTGACCCCAAAAAGTTGGACAGGTTAAACATTATCCTATCATAGAAAGAG
>SSTG01000154.1 GCA_004801635.1 Muribaculum caecicola
GGGCTTACTTTCGACAAAGTTATAGTTGATGCCGGATCTTCGTTCGCACCAGGACAGGTATATGTAGCCTTAAGCCGTTGCCGCACACTGGAAGGCCTGATTCTTTCATCCAGAATAACTCCTGAGAGTATTATTTCCGACAATAAAGTCGACTCTTTCATTACCCGGCAGGAAGAAAACATGCATAAAAACATTTCCCAACTTAGCCAACAGAAAGCCTGCTTTCAACACCAGCTTGTAAAATCAGCATTTAATTTCGACATAATTATAAATACCCAAAACCGGCTTACCAAATTGCTACAGGCAACTTTCTCAAGCATGTTTCCTTCAATTGTCTCAAACCATTATGATGCCAAACAGAGGCTGGAAACTACATTCACAGCCGTTGCAAAAAAATGGCAAGACAAAATTGATTCATTCGACATAAAGCAATTATTCATACCTCAACTGCAAGCCAGGTACAAGTCAGCGGCAAAATACTTTATAGACGAACTTGACAACATCTATGGAGACTGGCTTAAATTAACTGAAAAGGTTAAAAGTGACAACAAAATAGCATCACGAAGAATATCAGAAATCTATATGGAACTTTGCGATGCCATAAAAGCCAGCCGCCACCTTCTGCAAAAAATTTCGACAGAAGGTATAGACCCACAAACAATACTTGCCAAAAGGCGCGAAGCACAACTGGCTGCAACCAAAAAGCAAACGGACAAAAAGCCTAAAAAGAAAAGAGAGAAAGGACAGACTCTTGTAGAAACATTATCGCTTTTAAACCAGGGATTGCAAATCGAAGAAATTGCCCGGCAACGCGGACTGACAACAAACACGATAGCCCAACATATATGCGTGCTCATTAAAGAGAAAAAGGCACATCTAAACCAGGTAATTCCTGATGCCAAAGCCGAAATTGTGAGAAAGGCCATAGACACTCACCCCGAATGCACAAGTGCCTACCAGTTATTAAGCGTTGTTGACGGAATTACCTATAACGAAATCATAATGGTAATGGCGGCAAAATAAAAACCACCGCATCACTCCGCTAGCGGATATATTGCAGCCTTTAATATACACGGATATGGCGGACGGCATTTAACATTATCATCTGAAACCAACTTTCCAAACCCAACCACGGCAGAATCAGCAGATGCATATGTTGAAGCTATCACATAATAAAGCGGTTCGCCATTTTCTACCACTGTTGCATTTTCATAGCCCTGAACACGCAGCCTCTCTGCCATTGAACGAGCATTAAAAATTTGTTTAAACCGGGCAACAGCCACTGAATACCGGTTAACCATAGATGGGTCCGACAAACCGGGAGTACATTTCACCGGCATGGTCATCATTGGTATTGTATCGTTACCATAAATCAAACCGGAATTTACAGCTTCTTTTCGAATGCGCTCATAAATAGTAGCCTCAACAGGCGATTCTGCTTCAGTTTTTTCTTTAGCCGCAAGATATGCCGCCCTATAGTTTGCTTCTGTTGGTTTGCATCCTGCCAGAACGGCGAGAATAAGAGCCACCGGAAATGCTTTGATGTATTTTTTCAAATTCATAATATATTAAATGCTCTTTTTGTCAATTCAACAACTTCCAGATCCGATATGTTGCCTTCCGAAAGAGTTAACCGGACAATAGTTCTTACTGTTTGCCAGCCTTGCACACCTGCTGCCCCAGGATTTATATGTAGAAGTCCTAATTCTTTATCTGGCATAACCTTTAAAATATGACTATGGCCACAGACAAACAATCTGGTTCCGCTTTCTGTCAACATTTTTTTTATACCAGGTGAATAACGTCCCGGATACCCCCCGATATGGGTAAGAAACACTTTGACACCTTCTGTTTCAAATTTCATAGTTTCAGGACATACACGCCTTACAATGCCATGGTCAATATTCCCACTCACTGCGCGGACAACGGGACATATACCCTTTAATTGTTGCAACAAGTCAATGTCTCCGACATCACCTGCATGCCATATTTCATCACAAGCATTGAAATACAATGCATAACGGTCGTCCCAATAAGAATGCGTGTCAGAAAGTATACCAATCTTTTTCACAAATAGGATTTATTTTTCGTCAAAAATAAGCAATTCTCACCAATAACATGATTTTTTCCGTAAAAAACCATTAACATAAAAGTAAAATATATAACCAGCAACATTATATCGCCATTACACGGCATAGCAGGCTAAAATAATAACTAAATTTGGAACACCATAAAAACACATACATTCTCCTCTCTTCGTGTTCTGGCTAGCCAGAACAATTACCGCCCAGGGTGAATCACCCTGGGCGGCATTATTTACGATTGTTTTTTAATTCTTAACCGACGGCAAGGATTGTGGCAATATACCGTCTCGGCGAAGCAGAGCGTCAATTGTCGGTTCCTGACCACGGAATCTCTTATACAGAGTCATAGGGTGCTCGGTACCACCGCGCGACAACACGTTTTCACGAAACGAATCGGCTTTTTCACGGTTAAACAAACCATTTTGGCGAAATACTTCAAATGCATCGGCATCCAGAACTTCGGCCCATTTATAGCTATAGTAACCGGCAGCATATCCTCCGGCAAAAATATGACTGAATTGTGGTGAAAAAAGGCATCCGTCAACAACCGGGAACATATTTACACGTGCCATAGCTTCTGTTTCAAATTTAGCCGGGTCCTTAACTGGTTCTGTCGTAGTGTGCCATGCCATATCCGTCATGCCAAATGAAAGCTGGCGCAGACAGGCATATCCGGCTCCAAACTGCGATGTTTCAACTATTTTATTTACCAGTTCAGCCGGTATAGAAGCACCTGTCTGATAATGACGGGCAAAACCATCAAGGAATTCTTTCTGTTTCAGATAGTTTTCATTGAACTGCGACGGCAGTTCAACAAAATCGCGATAAACATTTGTACCAGAAAGCGATGAATAAACAGTTGAAGCCATAAGGCCGTGCAACGCGTGACCGAACTCATGCAGGAAAGTGCTAACCTCATACGGTGTGAGCAACGACGGCTTGGTTGGCGTAGGCTTGGTAAAATTCATAACAATAGTAACATGCGGCCGCGTCGCTTTACCGTCAGCATCAATACTTTCCTCACGGAAAGCTGTCATCCATGCGCCAGGGCGCTTAGATTCGCGTGGGAAAAAGTCGGTATAAATAACACCCAGGAAAGAGCCGTCCTTGTCTGTAACATCGTATGCGTTAACATCGGCATGATAAACTTCAATTGCGTCATTTTTAGTAAACGTAAGCCCGTATAGTTTGGTTGCCAGACCAAATACACCGTCAATAACGTTATTAAGTTCAAAATACGGACGCAGTTCTTCCTCATTATATCCGAATTTTTCCTCTTTAAGTAAATTGGCATAATAACTATAATCCCATGGCTGAAGCACAACCTCCCTGCCCTCTTTTTTCTTAGCAAAAGCTGTAAGTTCAGCAAATTCTTTTTGTTGGGCCGGGATATAGGCCTTGGCCAACTGGTCAAGCAGAGAGTTTACATTTTCTTTATTTTCTGCCATTGTTTTTTCCAAAGCATAATCGGCATAAGTATCATGTCCGAACAAATTCGCAATCTGACGACGCGTATCAGCTATGTCAGCCATAAGCTGCATATTGGAATATTCACCTTTTGTATTTCTCGAATTGTACAAACGGTAAAACTTTTCACGCAGGTCAGGACGCTTGCTATACTTTAAAAATGCCGTGTAAACAGGTTGCTGCAAGGTAAACAGGTATTCGCCTTCACGGCCTTTTGCCTTGGCAGCTGCCGATGCCGCCTCAACAGAACTTTCCGGCAAACCGGACAAATCGTCGGCATTAAGCCATATTTCATATGTATTAAGTTCCTTAAGCACATTTTGTCCGAAACGGGTAGTCAGTTCCGAGAGTCGAGAAACCAGAGTGCTATAACGTTCTCGTTCCTCACCCTGCAAATTTGCCCCGTTACGGGCAAACGAGTCATAAGTTGTTGTAAGCAACATACTGTCTTCCGGCAACAACTTATACGAGTCCTTGTTTTCATAAACCTCTTTTATCCGCTTCCACAGTCCCTGATTCAAAGAAATACCTGTACTGTGAGCCGAAAGCTTCTTTGAAACTTCAAGCGAAATTTCCATCAATTCATCGTCTGAATCGGCAGAAAGTAACGGATAAAAAGTGTTTAATACCCTGTTAAGATCAGTTCCTGAGCGCTCAAGGGCCACTATCGTATTTTCAAATGTAGGGGCAGACGGGTTGTTTACTATTGCATCAATTTCATCATTGTGCAGTTTAATTCCGCGCTCTATAGCCGGCATGTAATGCTCATTTCTGACTAAAGAAAACGGTACTGTTTTATGAACTGTTGTATATTCCTGATAGAACGGGTTAACATTGCCCTGATTCTGAGAATGTACTGGTTGGGCTTGTGTCATAATTGCTAAAGATGCCGCAATGGCCAATTTTAATTTTTTCATCAAGATGCTGATTGATTTTTCTGTTTATTGCATTAATGATTTGAATTGATATCTATGCAAAAATAGCTATAATCAGCGTAATATTTAGTATTTTATTTAAATTTTATCTATCTTGCCATATAAAATAGCATCAATTATTAGTGGCATCACGCTCAAATCAACACCTGCACGTTCCAGCCATACATAATCTGACTGCAAATCGGAAATAAAGTCTTCTTTTTCCACTCCAGGCTGTTCAAGAGCCAAAGCATAACAGTTTAAAGCTTCCCTGATATCGTTAAGGGCCATATTGAGGTGACCCATGTTCAAATAATCGGAGTGCGCAGGGTTATCAAGCATTATTCGTTCATAATACTTACCGCTTTGTTCATATTGCCCCATTACAAACGAGCACCATGCTATTGGGCGAATTGCCTTATGCGATTCGGGCGACAGGTATTCTACCTTAAAATAATATTTTAAGGCTTCTTTGTATTCTCCTGTCTCCAAAAGGCAATGCCCGATATTTAAAGCCAGCTCTATATCATTTGGACGATGTTCCTCTATCCGCTTATAATACTCTAACGCAGACTTTATATTTCCAAGCATACGGTGGCATGATGCAATCCTACGCATTGTCCACAAGCTGTCGGGACACATCAGTTCTGCCTTAAGATACGTCTGCAATGCATCTGACGTATTCCCCAACCGCTGCTGGCACACACCCATCTTTTGTAACGATGCAGCCTCTAGTGCGCCTTTTTCTGAAAGCTGTTTAAATA
>SSTG01000155.1 GCA_004801635.1 Muribaculum caecicola
AACGAACAAGGGGGGGCAGTATCCAATATTGGATACTGCCCCCCCTTGTTCGTTGTCTAAGGATCTGTTTTATGAAAATTTGATTCGTTTGTGTAATGCTTTTTTAGCTTAAAATTTAAATATGTATGGAAATATTTGATATTATAATGTTTATATTGTTGTGATATTTAAAATAATTAGTAATTTTGCGAATTGAATACTTGTGATTTTAAATGCTATTTTCCATACGTCGGCTATTAGAAAAATCATTATTTTTAAGTATTGCCGCATGCTTTTTGTAGGTGTATTTTTGCAATAGGAATAAGTATGCCGGATATGTAGCAAGTATACTATAGCATTTGGAACCGATTATATTAAGCCTATATTAAATAAGCAATGAGTAAAAAAATAATAACCAGTCTGGTCTTTATTGTTTGTGTGTATTTGTCGGGAGCATTGACAGCTGTTGCTGCAGACGTTTATAGTCTTGAAGGCCGGATTATTTCGGCAGAAGACCGTGAACCGGTAGAATTTGCTACTGTTAGGTTGAATACGTTGGACTGGGCTGTTACGGATAGTGACGGTAAGTTTCGTTTTCCAAAACTACCTTCGGGGAAATACCAGTACGAGGTGGCATATCTTGGTTTTGAAACTGCTAAAGGTGAGTTTGAGATAAAAAATAACATATCAGACATGACTATACGCCTGTCTCCGTCGAGTCTGGCCTTGAAGGAAGTTGTAGTTACTGCCAGGGAAGGTAAAATGGGCTCATCGTCGCTTATAGGACAGTCGGCTATACAGCATTTGCAGGCTAAAAGCGTGGAGGACATGCTGCAACTCTTGCCCGGGGCAGTGACTAAAAATCCTGACCTTACAAATGCCGGACAGGCCTCGATACGTGAAATCGATGCAGGTGAAAATTCAAATAATTCGCTGGGTACAGCCGTGGTAGTTGATGGTTCCCCATTGTCGAACGATGCAAATATGCAGGTGTTTTCCACGGCACGTTCAGGAAGCAATTCGTCGGTACAGACAAATACGATGAACGACCAGACAACGTCGGGGCGCGGTGTTGACTTGCGCCAGATTTCACCCGACAATATAGAATCAATAGAGGTTGTGCGCGGAATACCTTCGGTTGAGTATGGAAACCTTACGTCGGGCGCGGTGATTATAAACACTAAAGCCGGGGCTACTCCGTGGGAAGTCTTGGTCAAGGCTGACCCGAATTCTAAACTTTTGTCATTTGGAAAAGGTTTGCGTTTAGGTGGTAACAACGGGTCTGTAAATTTTGCGGTAGACTATACAAAGTCGAATGCCGATCGCAGAAAAACATATTTAGGTTACGACCGCCTTACTGCCAATGTTTCTTATTCCAAAATGTTTTTTCAGTCAAGTAATCCCTTGTCGTTTAATTTCAGAGGTACATATTATAGAAATATAAGCGACACCAAGAGTGACGAGGCGATGCTGAAAGGCGAATATTTTAAAAACGAGGATCAGGGCGTGCGCCTGGCCGTTAACGGAATGTGGCGGCTTAATAATAAAGTTGTATCCAACCTGAATTATTCGGCATCGTTACAATATGCCCATCAGCAGGATATATATAACAAGAGCGTTGGCAGCGGTGTTGTGCCTTATTCGCATTCATATCTGCCGGGTGAAATGCAGGTTAGCTTTCTGCCCGGTTCCTACATGTGCCATTATGTGCTTGATGGAAAGCCGATAAATGTGTTTGCACAGCTAAAGGCGAACCGCATGTTTATTTTCCCAAAAGGTACCGTAAACTTTAAATTAGGAATTGACTATACGCTGAGTGCCAACAAAGGCGGAGGAATGGTTTATGACCACGACTTTCCGCCTATACAGGGCGACGGCCAGTCGGTGCGTCCGCGTTCATACGAGTCTTTGCCGTCTATGCATACTCTGTCTGCATTTGTTGAAAACCATACGGAGTATTCTATTGGAACTACGGTGTTGTCAATACAGCCCGGTGTGCGTGTAAGCAGGCTTATGATTGACAAGGCACAGGCATTACGAGGCGATATAAATGCCGTGGATCCGCGTGTGAATGTGTCGTATAAGTTCCTGACGGCCGACAATAACCATGTGTTTGACAATCTTTCGCTGGTAGGCGGATACGGGCTTGCTACAAAAATGCCTACGATGGCATATCTGTACCCGACACCTGCGTATTTCGATTTTGTGAGCTATAACAGTTATGCCGGGGCCGACAATCCGCGAAACTTGGCCGTAATGACTACTTTTGTGGTTCCGAATACCGCTAATCATAATCTGAAACCGGCGTGTTCCAAAAAATTTGAAATCGGGCTAAATGGACGTGTAGGCCGCGTGCTTGGCTCTATAACATTCTTTAAAGAGAATATTGATAATGAGTACGGCTTTCAGTCAGTTCCAATAAGTGCAGGTTATAACCGGTATGTAATACCACAGGCTGATATGGTTTCATCTACCATACCGTCGTACATTGATGGAGCATTACATTATACTATGGCCGACGGTACTGTGAAAAAAGCCCCGGCCTACTTTCAGCGAGAGGTAAGATCTTATTCTATGCCGGCCAATGTATATGAAACGGATAAGCACGGTATCGAGTATACCTTTAATTTTGGTAAGATAAAGCCTTTGTCGACCGATCTTATAATAGACGGGGCCTGGTTCTGGATAAAGCGCCGTTCAACCGGAAATGGCTTTAATTCCAGCAGGGTTGTGACCGATGTTGATCCGGCAAGCGGCATTACAAATTATAATACCTATCTGGCTGTGATGCCGGCCGGTAGCGGTTCTGTACGTTCAAGGGTGAATACAAATTTCCGTTTTGTAACGCATATACCGGCTATAAGGCTAATATTGTCTACAACTCTCCAGGTTGTATGGCAGGAAAGCGTGCGTAATATTTACGAGGATGCCGACGGCAATCCCTTGTACCGTGCCGCCACTTCGTCGTATGGCAAGCCGATGCTCGAGGTGTTGCCCGTTGGATACTACGATAAGGAAATGAATTATTTTAATTGGAATCCATCGGGAGTGGAACGTCCGGAAGAACTTGTTACACGATATTCAAATCCGGACTATTTCACCCGTCAGGATTATCCGGTTACGTGTATGCTTAACTTCAAGCTTACCAAGGAAATAAAAAAGTATGTACAGATTTCAATGATAGCAAATAACTTCCTTAAGTTCAGCAAGGTGTACCGTCAGAATAAAATAGGCGGCTATAAAGAACTGTACAGTCCGATGTATTTCGGTGCCGAAATTAAGGCGAAATTCTGACAAAACAATATATAAATCACTTAATTATATCACAATGAAAAAGTTACTTTATGCAGTTCTGTCGTTAGTGGCTTTTGCCGGAACATTGGTTTCGTGCAGCGACAATGACGATACGACTACTTATTACAAACTCAGTGTAAGTCTTGAAATGCCGGAAGGTGTTTCTGTTGCCGATTTTACGTCTGCTTCGGTAGTTGTTATAAACTCCCAGACAGGACGGGAATATTCTGACAATGAAATCAAGTCGGATTATTCATTTGAACTCCCCGGTGGAACATACAGCGTTACGGCCGCTTTGCGTGTAAACGACGGCGGTTCGGTGGTTTCGTACAGCGCGTCTAAGTCGGTGCCCGTGTATGAGGACACACCTGTTACTCTGGAATTGACAAAAAGCGTTTCCGGTGGTTTGATTTTCAAGGAAGTTTATTATAACATGGTTAAGCCGAACGGTAAGATGCCGTATATGCGCGACCAGTTCTTTGAAATATACAACAATTCCGACGAGGTTCTTTATCTGGACAACTGTATTCTCGGTTTCCTGGAGGGTTCGCAGGGTAAATTGCCCACGGCTTGGCAGGAAAACGGCGAGATTATGAAAGAGTATGCCTTGGGTTATTATACGGTTGCGTTTGTAAGCCAGACCGGTAAGGACTATCCGTTGGAACCGGGTAAAAGCGTGGTTATAGCCGGACAGGCACAGAACCATATTGCTGAAACAGAGAAGATGTATGAACCCAATGACGGTGCAATGAAATCGCCTGTCAATCTGCTGAATGCCGACTATGAGGTGTTCCTTGGCGATTATAAGCCGGCCGTTTCGATTGACAATGCCGATGTTCCCAACATGACTGTTATCTGCGCACAGGGAACGCAGAATTATTTCTCGTTGCCCATAACCGGAAATGCTATTATTTTTGCAAAACTCCCCGACGGTGTAAGCCCGGTGGACTATGCCAAGAATGATGCCAATTTCAAAGAACGTCCCGACGGAAGCTATGCCGGTCAGAAATATCTGATGATTCCTCAGGAATATGTGCTCGACGGCCTTAATATTGTGAATAATGCCGATAAGCCCGACCAGCGAGTTATACGTCTGCGCTCGGAAATTGATGCCGGAATAGTGTATATGGAAAAACCGTATGCAGGGAAAAGCATACGTCGCAAGGTAGAAAGTATAACAGAGGCAGGTCGTGTGATTTTTAAGGATACAAATAACTCTACCGAGGATTTCCTTCGTGACCAGACTCCCACTCCAGGCATTATACCTACCGTTGTGGATTAATTATAGATTTTATGCAAAAGTTATTAGCGTCTATAGCTTTATTATCCCCGTTCTCTGCCTCTGCAGGCGGAGAGGGGGATAATTCCGTTGTCCGGCAGATGCAATATAGTGATTTCAATTATGTGCATAATCTGGAATACGGAAGTCTGAACCCTGTTTCAGCAAGTGGCATTCCTATAAACGAACTTGCAGTTATAAGTGCTGGTTATAATTGGCGACAGGGTGACTATCACCGTATAGACGATTCCGGTCACAGCAACGGCCTTAGTGTTGATGCTTACGGTATAAAACGCCTTGACAGGGTTGTATTTGAAGGCGGCTTGGCTTATTTCAATCAGAATGACAGGTCGCGTTGTTGGAATTCGTCATTGTTCCAGAATAAGCTTAACCCGTTTATATTGGCTGACTCTGAACCGAGTGATTATAATACGGAGCGGTTTCGTGTTAACGGGCGTATGTCGTATAATGTTTCTAACGTTTTCCGATTCGGTATAAATGCCGACTATAATGTCGGAGTAATGTCAGACGAATCTGACCCACGCCTTGAAACCAAAGGAATGAGGTTTATAATAAATCCAGGTGTACAGTGGGATGTTACTACTGCATTTTCAGTAGGTGCCACT
>SSTG01000156.1 GCA_004801635.1 Muribaculum caecicola
CCATTTTATCGGCTTGCGTGGCATATTTGAGCGAGTAGCGAATGCAATACGTTCTCATGCTGTCGGCAAGTGCAAGATAGGCTTTAATGGAATCAGTACATTCAACTTGGTGTATTGTTTCCATTTCTGTAATTTTCTTTTCTCGCTTCTCATAGATTAATTTTTGCTTGGCTACAAGCGAGTCAAGCCTGTTAAGGACTGTGTTTATGTCTGAAGCCGTAATTTGTTGGCTTACATCACGGCCGTTCATGCTGTTCGGCATAACAAAAAGCAATACGACAAAGACCTGTTTCAATAGCATGTTCAGCGCAATGTGTCTGTTGGGTTGCGATAATCTTGTCGACAATGAGCCAATTACAATATGGAGAGTCCTTGTTGCAATCATGGTTAATAGGGTTGTTTATGCTTAGCAAGTGTTTATGCCGGTTTTTAAGATAGTGCCTTCGTAGAAGTAAGGTTTCAATGCCGTATAGTCATAGTGGCGCTGATTGGTTAAAGCAGGCATCAGTTATCGGTCATACGCAAACATAATCAAATCCCAGATAGCGTGCAAATACAATCGTCACAGTTATATATTTTTAACTATATAATAGCCGGCAGTTTGTTTTGTAAGCATGCAATTTTATGGTATAAAGGTAGGAATCATTAATTTGTATAATTGCGGAATTATTTCTATATTTGCGTTGTTGTTAAACAATCTAAAACCAACACATTTCATACCAATTTACATTCAAAATGGTAAACAGATTTATACTCAACGAAGTATCTTACTTCGGTCCGGGTGCTCGCAAAGAACTTCCCGGTGTTGTTAAAAGTATGGGATTCAAAAAAGCCCTCGTTGTAACAGACAAGGGTTTGATGAAGTTCGGAGTTGCACAGAGAGTGATTGACGAACTTGATTCTGCAGGGATACCTTATGAAATTTTCGACGAGGTTAAGCCAAACCCGACAGTGACAAACGTAAAGGACGGTATTGCTGCTTGTAAGAATGCAGGAGCCGACTTTATTGTAGCTATCGGCGGTGGTTCGGCCATGGATACCGCAAAAGGTATCGGTATCGTTTGCAACAATCCTGAATTCAGCGACATAGTATCGCTAGAAGGAGTGGCTCCTACTAAAAATAAAAGTCTCCCTATCATAGCATTGCCTACAACTGCAGGTACAGCTGCCGAAACTACAATAAACTATGTGATTATTGACGAGGCAAACCATAAAAAGATGGTTTGCGTTGACCCTCACGACATTCCTGTTTGTGCAATTGTTGATGCCGAACTGATGTATTCGCTGCCAAAGAGCCTTACTGCCGCAACCGGTATGGACGCAATGACTCACGCCATCGAAGGCCTTATTACAAAGGGCGCATGGGAAATGAGCGATATGTTTGAAATAAAGGCAATAGAAATGATATACAAATATCTGCCTATCGCGGTTCAGGAGCCTTCAAATCCGGAAGGCCGCAACGGAATGGCTGTAGCGCAGTACATTGCCGGTATGGCGTTCTCTAACGTGGGTCTTGGCGTTGACCACGGCATGGCTCATCCGCTAAGCGCGCTTCACGATGTTCCTCACGGAGTTGCATGTGCAATGTTGCTGCCGGTTGTTATGCGCTTCAATGCCCCGGCTGCTAAAGAAAAATATGCCGAGATTGCCAAAGCATGCGGTGTTTATGAGACTGGTATGACAACTGACCAGGCTGTTGAGGCAGCATGCAAGGCTATTGAAGATCTTTCGAAGCTTGTAGGCATTCCTCAGCACTTGTCGGAACTTGGCATAAAAGAGGAAGATATACAGGCTCTGGCCGACCAGGCTATTGCAGACGTATGTACTCCCGGAAATCCGCGCGAAGTTACCCGTGACGACATAGTTGCAATCTACAAGCAGATTTTGTAATATACTCGCTTTGACAATATGCAAGCGTGCCCGAACTTTATTTGGTCGAGGCACGCTTAGCTTTTAACAATATGGTAGAAATAATTAGAATTGACAATGTAGATGATCCGCGTGTACAGGTATATTGCCGGTTGACAGAGGCTCAGCTAAAGAACCGGTTAAGCCCGTCCGAAGGTGTGTTCATTGCAGAAAGCCCTAAGGTTATACAAGTGGCTTTAAATGCCGGATATGTTCCGGTTTCGTTGCTTTGTGAGGAAAAGCACATTTACGGCGATGCAAAAGACATAATTGAAAGTTGTGCCGGTATTTCTGTTTATTCTGGAAGTCGCGATGTGCTTGCCCGTATTACGGGCTATACGCTTACGCGTGGTGTTCTGTGCGCCATGCGCAGGCCTGAGCCGTTGTCGCTCCGGCAGGCATGCAACGGCGCAAGCCGTGTATGTGTTATTGACGGGGTGGTGGATACAACCAATATAGGGGCCATATTCCGGTCGGCGGCAGCGTTAGGCATTGACGCGGTGGCTCTTACACGTGCGTCTTGCGACCCCTTGAACCGTCGTTCCATACGGGTGTCGATGGGATCTGTGTTTCTGGTGCCGTGGGCGTGGGTGGATGATTCTGTTTCAGAAATGAAGGAAATCGGTTTTAAAACCGTAGCAATGGCTTTGTCTGACAATTCAATCCCTCTTGATTCGGCCAAACTGGAGTCCGAACCGAAGCTTGCAATAATAATGGGTACGGAAGGCGACGGCTTGTCGCATAATGTAATAAGCAGTGCGGATTATGTTGTGCGTATACCGATGAGCCATGGGGTCGATTCGCTAAATGTAGCAGCGGCGTCGGCTGTTGCTTTTTGGCAGCTTAGGCGTAACAAGCCTTAGTTTGTTTGTTGTTTGTTTAACCTGCGTGGTAGCTGAAAAATAATAGATAAAGCTACCATTGCGGTAAGTGCCCACGGATAGTACATATACGGCCATGGGGCTACTGGCGAAATACCTGCCAGCGATGTTGCCAGAAGTGTTTGGGCTCCATATGGAATCAGGCTTTGTGTTATGCATGAGCAGGTGTCGAGCAGCGAAGCCGTTTTACGGGGATCTATGCCGAATTTGGCCGAAATATTCCGGGCAAGTTCGCCAACAGTTATAATTGCCACAGTGTTGTTTGCTGTGCAAAGGTTTACGATACTCACAAGTGCGGCAATGCTGAATTGTGCTCCGCGTGAATGACTTATCTTTAAGGTAATGACTTGCAAAATATAGTTTATGCCACCAAGTTCCTTTATCAGCCCCAGCATTCCGGCCGCTAGTAATGTTATAATTGTCAGATTGCCAACGGAGTCAATTCCTTTGCCCATATATCCGAATAATTCGGTGGGCGTGTGCCCGTAGGTTATGGCAAGTATAATGGTGGAAACAATGCCTATACTTAATACCAATGTTACATTTATTCCCATCAATGCTGTTGCAATCACTAACAGATACGGAATAACCAGCAACGGGTTTGTATCAAGGCCGTGTATGTGTCCGTCGTCACCGGAATTGTTTAGCCCTATGGCAACGTAAACAGCCAGTACGGCTAAAGCGGCAGGAAGCGCTATCCACAGGTTTGCCCTGAATTTGTCGCGCATCTGGCACCCCTGTGTACGTGTGGCTGCTATTGTAGTGTCGGATATAAATGACAGGTTGTCGCCGAAAAACGCACCGCCTAGCACTACTGCTATATAAAATGGAACTGATTCCGACCCTGTTTGTGCCAGTTCTACCGCAAGGGGCGATAGTGCGACTACCGTGCCTACTGATGTGCCTATTGATAGCGATATAAAGCATGCCGCGACAAATAATCCAGGCACCAGCATCTGTGCAGGAAGAACCTTGATTGCTATATTCACTGTTGATTCCACCGCGCCAACTTCGCGAGCCAAAGCGGCAAATGCGCCGGCAAGTATGAAAATCCATACCATGTACATAACCGTGGGTGAGCCTGCATCGCGCGAAAACACCTCCACCTTTTTGTGCAACGACATATCCGGCATAATTATAACAGCCCATGCCGATGCTATTATCAAGGCTACTGACAATGGCATTTTATAAAAATCGCCGGCTATAACCGATACGGCTACATAACTGGATAAAAATACTAATATAGGTGAAATGGCAAGAATGCCATGGCGTGTTGATATATGTGTCATAGATTAATGAAAACGCCGGATTCGATTTAATTCGAAGCCGGCGTTAGTTTGTCGAGGTTCCTAGCAGATTCGAACTGCTGTAAACGGTTTTGCAGACCGGTGCCTAACCACTCGGCCAAGGAACCATGGGTTTGCTAACCTCTTTCGGTTTTGCGAGTACAAAATTAGAAATATATTTTATACTATGCAATAGCTTTGCCAAATTTTTTGTATATCCTCAAAAACATTTCAATATACAAGTGGAATTTGCCTCATAAAAATGTATGAGCGTAATATTATTTTTGTTTAAGCAGTAATTGTAGCACATGTTCAGGAACAGTGAAAGCTGTTCCGTGACGTGTTCCTTGGGGAAATTCAGTCATTTCAGACACGTCTTCCCAGTTTTGTCCGTCTTTAGAGCGTACGGCCCCGTATTTGTGCTGCGTATATTTGTCAAAATAGATGTAGGTATAATCGTCAATTTGCAATGGTGACGGACCCTCGGCCCAATAGTCGCCTGTAATTGGTTCGGATACCCGGGTTGGGAATCCGCTATTAAGGCTTGTGGTACGGGTGATACGTATGTTTTTTTCGGCAGGAGCCAAATTTTCGTTTTTCACAGCCATCATGTATTGTCCGTCGGCTTGTTTCATTATTGCAGCGTCAATTGCGCAAAAATCAGGATTAAAAAATATTTTTGTGTCAGAAAATGTATTGAAATCCTTTGTTGTGACATAATAAATGCGGTGACTTAGCCCATTTTCCGATTTACTTGTCGCCACTTCGGAATGCCGGCCGGGTATTGTAGTGGCCCATAATATATAGTATGTACGGGTAGCGTCGTCGTAAAACAGTTCCGGGGCCCATGAATTTTTGGCTTCAGGTTCGTGTTCCATTACAGGTATGGCTTTTTGTTCCGACCAGTTGACAAGGTCTTTCGAGCTTGCATAGCCTATTATACGGTCCCACCATCCGCTGGTCCATACCATGTGGTACGTGCCGTCAGGACCCTGGCATATGCTTGGGTCGCGCATCAGTTTGTCTTTGCCTATGTTTGGAG
>SSTG01000157.1 GCA_004801635.1 Muribaculum caecicola
ATCCTTATAACAATGAAGGTATCTGGGAAAACGTACGTGCCTGCTGGCTTATAATAGAGCGTATAAACGAAGTTCCAAACATGGATCAGGACGAAAAAGACCGTATACGCGACGAAGCCAAATGTCTGCTTGCAGCACAATACTTTACCGCATTCCGTTTCTTTGGAGGTATGCCTATAATAAAGGGTACTTTCAGCGGAACAGAGTCTTCTTACGAAGGCCGTAAGTCTGCTCAGGAAACACTAGACTTCATGCTCGGACTTCTCGACGAGGTTATTGAAGCCAAGAAGCTCCCGTGGGGCTATACAGGCGCGGCAGCAGCTTCTGAAACAGGACACTGGACGCTTGCCGGAGCCATGGCTCAGAAAATTCAGATTCTTCAGTTTGCGGCATCACCGCTTATGAACTCCGAAGCCCCTTATTATGAAGGCAAATACACAATGGCGCATCCCGAATATGTGTGGCTAGGCTACGATAAAACCCGTTGGACCGCACTCCGCAAGGCTTGCAAGGATTTCTTTACAGCACTTAATGCAAACGGCGTGTACCATTTGGTGGTGCCTGTAGAAAACACACAGGAAGGCTACCGCTATGCATACCGTCAGGCATATATGTATCAGGACAGCCCCGAAATTCTTCATTCGGTGCGTACGGCCAACAAAGCCCACGGTAATGACTACGGATGGTATAACCTCGGATGGGGTGGCGCTGCCGACGGTGGCGGTACAAACGAACGTTGTGCCCCCAACCCAACTCAGGAATATGCCGAAATGTTCCCATGGGCCGACGGTACTCCTTTCGACTGGGACAAGACAGCAGCAGAAGGCAAACTCGACGAAATGTTTGTTAAAGGCGACCGCGTTCCCGGACAGAAAATGCTCCAGAACCGCGTATATACCCGTGACCCCCGTATGTATGAAACAATGGGTGTAAACGGCGCGCTTATGGGTCTTGACTACTCCAGCGGTACATCAAGTGGTGCAAACTGGGAAGCATGGGTAGGCGGATCGGATGCATCACAGCAGCCGGCTACAAATACAGGTGTATGGGCTACGGGCTACCGCAACCTTAAATATGTAGGTGGAGAATTCTTCCGCCGTAAAAATCCGCAGTGGAGCTGGCTCCAGCTTAGCGATGTCTACCTGACTTATGCCGAGGCAATTCTCCAGGACGGCGGATCGCTGACAGATGCAATTAGCTACGTTGACCAAGTTCGCGCACGTGTTGGTTTGAAAGGTCTGGCAGAATGTAATCCCGATAAGAACCTTACAACAAACAAGGAAAACCTGCTTGAAGAAATCCTTCGTGAACGCGCTTGCGAATTTGCCCTGCAGTGTACACGTTACTACGATATGGTTCGCTACAAACGTGCCGATTTGTTTGAACGTAAGCTACACGGATTGCGTATCTATCGTTTGAATGCAAACGGAGAACGCACGGAGACTCCGTGGTACGATACAGAGCAGTCGTCAATTGACAATGAAAACGACGAGCGCTTCTACGAACCCAATAAGTTCGAATATGAGAAATTCGAAATCACTACAGGTGCTCGCATATGGTGGACCGACGGATTTGACTGCAAGTGGTTCCTACAGCCGTTCCCTCTTTCTGAGGTAAACAAAGGCTACGGCCTCGATCAGAACCCCGGTTGGTAATTACAATGCCACATCCACATTTTAATAGCAATGTTAATAAAGGAAATTAACTATGTATAAGAAATATATATCAGTGCTGGCTTCAATGGCCCTAGTATCGGCAGGAGCAATGGCACAAAACGATTCGATTAAAAGCAGCCTGTCGCCTTCGCAGCCTGCCGACATCGGGAGCGACAAGGTGTTCTCTCTCGGTGAGACTACCGGCGCTGTGTCGGTGATTACGGGCAACCAGCTCAACCGCCGCAATGCCAAGGATATAGGTAATGACATTCTCGGGCAGGGAAGCGGTTTGATATCACTACAGGGAGCCGGCCGTTATGTGGATCAGAATCCCACGTTCTATGTGCGCGGATTGCAGACACTGAACGATAACAATACACCCCTGTTCATAGTTGACGGTATAGAGCGCGACATAACGTCGGTATCGCCGGAAGACGTTGAACGTGTTGAGATTCTCAAGGATGCCGCTGCAACCGCTATCTACGGTTACAAAGGCATAAACGGTGTTGTTGTTGTTACAACAAAGCGCGGTAAGGCGAACACGCGTGAAATAACAATCAGTTATGACCACGAATTCCGTTTCTTTGCACATACTCCGAAGTTTGTAAACGGCTACACCTACGGCCTCGCGATAAACGAAGCCCGTCAGAATGACGGGCTAGGTGTGCGGTACCTTCCACAGGAACTTACCGCACTTAAAGACCAGACATATCCTGAACTTTATCCTAATGTTAACTGGCTTGACGAAACTATGGGCAGTACTTCGCACACAAACAAGTATGCCATACAGTTCCGCGGCGGTACAGACAAGTTCCGTTACTATACGTCTATAAACCTGTTGACAAATTCGGGCTTCATAGCTAAACCGAATGAAAACAGCGGTTATTCCACTCAGGATAAGTTCTCACGCGGTAACGTGCGTATGAACCTAGACATCGACCTGACACCTACAACTCTCGTTAAGTTGAACATATTCGGTTCGCTTACAGAAAACCAGCAGCCAGGCGACAAAGCCAACTTGTGGGATATGATTTACACTGTTCCATCTGCAGCATTCCCCATCAAGGGCCCGGACGGAAAATGGGCAGGAAGTGACACATGGGCCGGAACTCTGAACCCGGTGGCACAGTCGCAGGGTGCGGCTTACTATAAGAACCATCGGCGTGCCTTGTCGGCCGACCTTACGATTCGTCAGGACTTGGGCATGATTCTCGAAGGCCTGAGTGCAAACGTCCGTGTTGCCTACGACAATATGGCAAACATTTTCGAGAACCACAGCAAGACATATGTTTATTCCGTAACAACACCGTCATGGCCCAATGGTGCAGCCGAACCCACATATACAACTAGTATTTATGGTGTTGACGGCGAAATGGGTTCTAAAGCCGATCCCGGTACATATCACCGTTATTTCCACTTTGACGGAGGTTTCAACTACGAAAAGAAGTTCGGTGACCTTGACCTGTACTCTCAGTTGAAATGGGATTATGAATACACTGACCCGAACGGTATTAACAATACCGTTTACCGCCAAAACGTTACATGGTGGACACACTTGAACTATAAGTCGCGTTATCTGCTCGACCTTACTCTGGTTGAAAGCGGAAGCAGCCGTCTGGCTCCCGGAACAAAGTGGAATTTCTCGCCAACTTTGGGTTTGGGCTGGGTTATTTCTAACGAAAACTTCTGGAGCAACCCCGACCGTTATCTGAAACTTCGTGCTACTGCCGGTATGCTTAACGCAGACTTCCTGCCTAAGGACAAGTACGGCAACGAAGTATGGACATACTACGCACAGCAGTACGTTATTGGTGGAGGCCTGTATCCGTTTGACAACACATGGAACCCCTGGCAGCAGACAACACTGGGTCAGATGGCTACACCAGATCCGGGTCATGAAAAAGCATATAAGTTCAATGTGGGTGTTGACGCTTCGCCTGTTGACGGGCTAAATGTCAGCGTTGACTTGTTCAAAGAACGCCGTAAAGGCATCTGGGTTTCTTCGGCAGGTAAGTATAGCTCGCTTATCGGTATGACGGCTCCTTATGAAAACGGCGGTATTGTAGACAGCAAGGGTATTGAAATCTCTGCCGACTATAACAAGACATTCGGTGACGTTACATTGAGCGTAGGCGGTAACTTCAGCTACAACAAGAACAAGATTGTAAAAATGATGGAAGAACCCCGTGACTATGCAAACCTTGTTCAGACAGGCAATTCGGTTGACCAGCTTTACGGTTTGAAGGCTATCGGTTTCTTCAAAGACGATGCTGATATTCTCAACAGCATTCCCCAGACATTCTCTACCGTGCGCCCGGGCGATATCAAGTATGAAGATGTTAACGACGACGGTGTAATTGACGCAAACGACAAGGTGGCTATTGGCTACAGCACCAGGGCTCCGGAAATTTTCTACAACTTCCGTCTCGGTGCTGAATGGAAAGGCCTCGGAATGTATGCATTCTTCCAGGGTACCGGCAACTACAGTGCGGTTCTTAACACAAAGAGTATGTACTGGCCGTTGATTAACAATACTACCATTTCGCAGTATGCGTATGACAACCGTTGGACACCTGACCATCAGGATGCATTGTTCCCTCGTTTGAGCAGTTCTAACAACGCCAACAACTACCAGACTTCGACATTGTGGCTGCGTAACCGTTCGTTCTTGAAGCTCCGCAACATAGAGGTTTACTATAACCTTCCCGGCAAATTCTTGAAAGACAACCTTAAGGTTGTTTCCGGCGCGAAACTGTACGTGCGTGCTATCGACCTTTTTGCCACCAGCAATGTGCCAAAGAACGACCCCGAATGCTACGGAATCGATCCTGTTAACAAGAGTGTGGCATTTGGCCTAAGCGTTACATTTTAATTCTTAATTCCTTAACGAATAAGACATGAAGACAAAAAAATTGATTATTCCCATTGTTGCGCTTGGCCTTGCCTTCGCAGCATGCGAGGATAATATGAACTATAACGAATATACTGTAGTTGATAAGGAATTCGTTGAACTGACCTTCGGCAATGTGGGCGGTTTCATGTCGCAGCTTTACAAGGCTGTCGACTATGACTTCGGCAACTATAGTAATGGTGCCATGCAGGCATCTGCTACTGACGAGAGCGAGTACAGCAAGATTGGTAACGCGATTGAGGACTTCTATAACGGAGGCTGGTCGGCTACCAATGCAAAGGGTTCGTTGTGGACCAGTATGTTTACCGGTATACGTGCTGCAAATCACTTCCTGGAGGAATTCCAGAACCTGGATTTTGAGGAACTGAAGGCTAACCCTACTTATAAGGGCGAGTTATACCGTTATCAGAACTACCAGTATGAAGCCCGTTTCCTTCGTGCTTACTTCTACTTCCTGCTGGTGCGCCAGTATGGCGGCGTGCCTATTATGGACCGCCAGTTGCCGGCAAATGAAGCTAACTCGCTTTCACGCAAC
>SSTG01000158.1 GCA_004801635.1 Muribaculum caecicola
ATCCGACCGAAATGATTCCTAATCCGACCGTTTTTAAGGCATCCGACCGATTTTTAGGTCGGAGGACCCTTGTCAGCTCGCAAGATTATCGCTAATTTTGCAGACGAAAGCAGCAAGCCTGGTGTGGCTTAGAAATAGAGGCTGCGACAGCCTCGAACAACAAGAAAAGACGGTTTCGCCAAGTCAATAACTTACCAAAATCAGGCATGAACCATTTAAACTGCAACTCCTTGATACAATTATAGTTGTTAACACTGCATCGGTATATTACAATAATCAAATAATCCGAATAAATAAAACGCATCTATATACTTTGATGCGTTTTGAGATTGTTGATTTCTTTTTGTAAAGTATCAAGGAACATGGCTGCATGAGCACCGTCCATCTGTGTGTGGTGAAACTGAAAAGATACGGTCAAAGTTGTTCTGAACCATTTTTTACGGTATTTGCCCCATATCATGAAAGGGTTGTTAAATATGCCGCTGTACATACCCACAGCTCCATCTATATCATACCTGGCTAGGGCCGATGTACCAATTACCATGCTATCCGGCAGGTCGTGATTTTCACACGATTCTGCAACCTTGCGAGTAAGGTACAAATAGTTTTCATTAAACACATGCAAATTGTCCGAAAAAGGTACATCGCACGAACTAACTTCCCCTTCTCTATTCATTACAATGGTATTGACTGCTATATTATCGTATTGAATAAACTTATCGCCAACAGGAAGCATATAAAATTCTTTCACTTTACTTGCCGCCCTGCCTATACACCAGCACATAAGCATATTAAACTTGAGACCATGTTTTCTGCTAAGATGCACAATGCGAGACACATCAAGTTTCTTGAAAAATGTCACCATGGGCATAGGTGCGTTCATCCACATATCAAATGCGTAAGAACGGGTAGTTTCGCCAGGATTTACTTCTTTCATAATCGTCTTTTTGCAACAAAGTTACGACAATAACCGCCAATTACCAGATAATTATATCTTAGAAACGTTTATATTATTATATAAAATTAAGTAACCCTATTATTCCAACCCTAATCTATATCATGTTTTTTCTTCAAATACACCATATCACATAGTTCAATGCCTTCTTCTATTATCGGGTATGGATAATTGTCGCTAAAGAAATTGCTGATACGGTGTGAATACTTGAATCCGCATGCTTTGTAGAACGCCAAATTTGAAGGGGTCTCACCGGTGCCGATATAAATCGTCTTTTTCACATAAGCCTGTTCAACATATTCCAACATTTTTCTGCCGTATCCTTTCCGTCTAAAATCAGGGGCAACAGCGAGATTTTTAACCTCTATAATGTCATGTGATTCTTCCGTAACCGCACAAACTGCAATCACAGTTCTATTTAATATGACCACATACAGAGTACACCTGTCCAGATATCGGTTAATCATTTTTTCCGATTCATCCCCAATCAGCAACAGAGGCATATAAATTTCCTTGTTATCGTCAACCAAACTGATTACAAAGTCAGCCATATTAAAATTTATTTCACATATTGCAATGGCAGTACCGGCATGGCACCTTTCACAGAGCAAACAAATGCCGATGTTTGCACCGCGGCTAAATGCGCATCCTCTACTGATTTCCCCTTAAGCAGACATGATACAAAGGCGGCAGTAAATGAATCGCCGGCACCAACTGTATCTTCCACTTTTACGCATGGAGTAGCTTGAAAATACACTTTTCCAGGAGTAAATACGTAGCTTCCATTTATGCCGCAAGTAAGTATAAGTGTTTTCAGTTTATATTTTTCAAGCAATATCCAACATTTATCCTGAAAATCAATATCCTCATATCCGAACATGTTGCCAAGTTCAACAAGTTCTTCGTCGTTTATCTTAAGAATATTGCACCGTTCCATAGACTTGCATATTATATCTTTGTCATAATAATCCTGTCTAAAGTTTATATCGAACACTACCAGGCTATCCTCATTACGCGGAATTGTATCAAGAAACCTGTTTATAGTGTTACGCGAAACGGCACTACGCTGAGCTAGCGAGCCAAAGCATACGGCCTTTGTATTTTTAGCAAGCGCTTCCAATTCAGCAGTATATGGTATATTATCCCATGCCACATATTTTGTTATTTCATATTTTGGAATTCCGGCATCGTCTATTTCTACCTGCACCGTACCTGTTGGATATGATATTCTTTCTATAATGCAGTTTAATCCCTTGTCCTTAAAATTTTCAATTATTTCAAGTCCGAGCGTGTCATTACCCACCGCGCTTACAACACAGCCATTAAGCCCAAATTGAGAAACATGGTAAGCGAAGTTGGCCGGAGCCCCACCAATTTGTTTACCTTGCGGAAGCAGGTCCCAAAGAACTTCCCCTATCCCAACAACAACATCTTTCTTAATCATCATAGTATAATTTTAGTTTCGCAAATCAAAAAGATCAGCTAAAGTTAATAAAAAGGGCGTTACGATAAAAACCGTGCGCAACGCCCCAAATCAGAATACTGTAAAACCGTTATTAAAAAACAACCTTTTTTGAATTAGAACCGGTACGCATTATGTAGAGGCCGCTTGTCGGATTGTCAACACGCACACCCTGCATGTTATAGCAAACTACCGGTTCGTCAGATTCATCATTATCTATATTGTCAATGCCCGATGTTGAACTATATTTGCGTGGCGTATATCCCTAGTGCAAAGTCTGATAATTTGTCCAACCAATGCGCTCGCCAGGTTTCACTCCTTTAAAAACAACATCTACGCATGATATTGGAAATGCATAGCTATCGCTTATTCGCTTATAAGTAAACAAATTCCAACAGTTTGAGGCTTTTCCCTCAAATGTTATATCCTGAGGTCCGTTACCGTCAGTCGACGGAGCATCTTTACTGTGCACCCCGGTTCATATGCCCATACGTTGGCCATTACTACATTGGAATTACCAGATGCTCCGGGCAAAAAAGAAGTCGTTATATCACGGTCGTCAATTACAACCTTGTTTAGGTCATAGGCTCTGATCTGAAAATCAGTCGGACTTCCATATCCCTTATAAAGATGACTTGGCTGAGGTTCAGCAGAAAAATGGCACATGAAAACAACAGCTAGTGCGCACCGGTAGGTATTGCCTGGCAACGAGTACGCAACAAACGCCCCGATATAGACCTATATGTTGACGACCAGCATCACCCGGGTGCGGCAGGAAGCTACCTGGCAGCAAACGTGATTCTAACCACAATAATTCAAAAAAGCTACGAATCGGAATTTTTTCATACCCTGCCCGAAGAAACAGCCCGATACTTGCAAAATGTTGCACAGGAAACTGTTCTTGACAATCTTGAACTAATCGGCATAGGTACTCAACAGGATAATCCTTAAAATACCGGTAAACAAAAACCGTTGTAGATGTGTTTCAAAAATATGACTTGCAACGGTTCATCACATAAATCGTCACTAAAACAACTATCATTTACCGGACTACTGGTTACAATCGGGATAGTATTCGGCGACATAGGCACTTCACCGCTATATGTAATGAAGGCTATTGTCGGTGTGAATCCGTATTTCGATGCCGACTACATAACCGGGGCCATATCATGTATTATATGGACCCTCACACTGCAAACCACAATAAAATACGTATGGCTGGCTTTGCGTGCCGATAATAAAGGAGAAGGAGGAATACTGGCTTTATTCTCCCTTCTACGCCGCCTGCCAAAAAAATGGCTTTACATTGTAGCCGCTGTCGGAGCTGCCGCACTTATTGCAGACGGGGTAATAACACCGGCAATTACTGTGACTTCTGCAATAGAAGGTTTACGCATTATCACACCCACTGTACCCGTAACACCAGTTGTTTTAGCAATAATAATATCGATATTCATTGTACAGCAGGCCGGAACGGAGAAAATTGGCAATTATTTCGGTCCTTTCATGCTCGCATGGTTCCTTATGCTTGGCATATTAGGCTTGATGAACCTTTCTGCCTATCCTGTCATACTGAAAGCCTTCAATCCATGGTATGCAGTAAAGCTATTGCTGTATTCACCAGGATGGTTTCTTATTCTTGGAGCTGTTTTCCTTTGTACAACAGGAGCAGAAGCCCTATACTCCGATTTAGGCCATTGTGGGAAAAAAAACATATCCGTAAGCTGGATTTTTGTTAAGGCGACGCTTATACTAAATTATCTGGGTCAAGGGGCATGGCTCATAACCAACATCGGCCATGATACTTTACAGATAAATCCGTTTTATGCCATCATGCCTTCCGGGTTCACACTTATAGGCGTAATCATGTCTACAGGTGCGGCAATCATAGCCAGCCAGGCATTATTAAGCGGATCGTTCACCATATTTTCAGAAGCCATAAACCTTGGATTTTGGCCAAGACTGAAAATTGCATACCCGTCAATAGAAAAAGGACGGCTGTATATACCGTCGG
This sequence comes from Muribaculum caecicola, assembly GCA_004801635.1. GTDB lineage: Bacteria > Bacteroidota > Bacteroidia > Bacteroidales > Muribaculaceae > Muribaculum > Muribaculum caecicola. The sequence continues at coordinate 4,432 of SSTG01000158.1, forward strand.
TAAACTGGGCACTTCTGGCCGGCTGCCTGCTGACAGTGGCAATATTCCGCGACTCCGGGCGCATGGAAGCCGCTTACGGACTTGCCATAACGATAACAATGTTAATGACCACAATATTGCTCACATTCTGGCTCCGCAAACATGGCATAAGTAAAATTTTATGTGGTATTTTTATTGTGGTCTTCGCAACCGTCGAAGGTATATTCTTCATTGCAAATTTATTTAAATTCACACACGGAGGGTGGTACAGCCTTTTTATCGCAGCAATTATAGCCGCAATAATGATAATTTGGCGTAACTCAACCCTGAAACGCGCCAAGTTCATAGAACTGCGTCCCATACACGATTATACCGGTTTGATTTCTGCAATAAAATCAGACAATGAAATACCTAAATTTTCCTCAAACCTGGTATATCTGAGCCGTTCGTCAAACAAATCAATGATAGAAAGCAAACTTATATATTCAATAATAAACAAACAGCCCAAGCGAGCCGACCACTACTGGTTTATACATATAGACCATGTTGACGACCCTGACGCACTGGAATACGAAACAAGCATTATTG
>SSTG01000159.1 GCA_004801635.1 Muribaculum caecicola
TTTAGAAATGGAAATATTGTGTCGAAATCTCGTTTGAAAATCACGCCTACGCCTTGTGTGGTAAGTGCAGATCTGACAAAATAGTTTTGGTCGTTGTAACGGTTATAGGCCTTTAATCTTATATTTCCAGATTTGTTTAATAAGTATTCTATGTCGAAATCGCCAATAAAGGTGTTGTTGTTAAGCGATTTGTCGCGATATCCAAAATTTCCGTTAAACAGCAGGCGGTTGTTTAGCAGGTGGCTTGACAGGGCTAGGTCTACTTCCATGTCGGAGAAATCACCTTTTGAACTTCTGAAATTAGGCGATATACTCCACTTGTCGGACAATTGTCCTAGTATGTTTGTTAGTTGCGACGATATTGTTGACGATGCCACCGACATTAGTTCGTTGCTTCGTGTGGTAGAGGCAATGTAGTCAGGCGTGTAAAAACGGTTAAGGGCAAGCAGGTATATAATCTGCCGGTTCATCATTTCCGGTGTACTTACTATTGATTTTACTTTTCTGTAAACGTCTTGAGAGAGGGTAGGGAAGCCAAGGTCGAATGTTATTTCCGGCTGACGCATGTCTCCGTTAACATTCAGCAATGCCTGAACTGGTACATTGGTTCGGTTAAGGTCTTTGTCCTGCATAAACGATTCGTCAAGGTCGCTCAGGTTGGCATTAACCGAATAGGCTGCCTGTATGTCGAGTTGTGCAGTATACGGGTCGCCACGAAAAGTGATGGCGCTGCCTGGATTTATGGAAAAATCTTTTATTATAATGTCCTGAAGGGTGAAATTATATGTGCCTTGTGTGAGGGTGTATGTTCCGAACATGCGCAGGTCGTCGTTTGTAGAAATATATAACAGCCTCATGTTGCCGTTGCCGCGTGCACGTATCTTGTCACCGCTTACGGGGTCCATGACAAGGTTGATTTCTCCATCGGGATTGGCATCAAGCTGCAGATTTATTCGGAAAACCGACGATGTGCCAGATTCGGATTGCTGTTTCAGATTCTGATAATAGTTTTTTATGCGTTTTACGTTTGCGTCTTCTGGATGTTCCACGGCAAGTAGAAGGTCTGATGTTGACTGCTGCCGGTCGTTAAACTGAAGGAATGTGTATTCGTCGGCTGTTACATTGTCGTTTAGTACAAATGTGAATACTGATTCAGGAGCAGTAGAAACATCAATGTTCATGTCGATAAAACCAGGCTTGCCTTTTAGTGTGGCATTGCCGTTGCAGAAAACATGGCCGTACCAGTTTGGATTTTGCTGATTGGTTAGGTTGAAACATAGAAGCTTGTTAGCGTCTGTTATACGGAACTCATATTCTGGATTGCGGAAATAATCATGTGTAAGCCATCCATCCAGTCGGGCTTTATTTCCATAGTCGTCAAACAGTTTGATATTGTCGAATTTTATCAGGCCGGGTGACAGGTATATAGAATCTGTTGTGTGGTAGTGTGTGTTGGTAAAGTCTAGTTTTAGGCGCAGGTCGTTGGCTATTATACCGCCTTCAAGGTTGACATTCTTGAATGTGCCGAATAGGCGCGCCTTACCTGAAGCCGACCCTGTTACTTCCGATGCGAATGCCGACATGAATGGCTTCATGAATCCCACGTCAAGCATGTCGGCGTTAAAATTTATGTCGAGCGAATTGTTTAGCGGATATATTGCACCGTCAACGAAACTGTGTTTTTTATTTTTGCCCACTATGTCGGCTTTGATTATGATTCCGCGAGTTTCGGCATCCCAGTAGCTTTTAATGTCAGCGTCTCCAAGTTTTGAAAAATTGTATTTAAAACCGTCAACATGTAACCCGGGGGTTGCTAGTAAAGGTTCATCACTAAATAGGTGCGAAGCATAAAAACGGCCGGTTGCACGCCCCCCGAACATGGCGTTTCCAATATTCAGGGTTTCGAAAATATAATCAAGGTCAATGTTAAGAAGTTCAAGGCAAAGATTGTCGAACGGATTGTCGGAGATAACACCGTTTATTTTTATAAACTGTTTGTTGCCCGTTACATCGAAATTGTTAATTTCAATATTCTTGTCGGCAATGTTTATTTTGGCCGGGTTTATTTGCCATATGGTGTCGTTTATAATTATTTGGCTTGGCTTGATATTGACAATGGCATTTTTTTTGTTGGCCGGCTCATTTTTAAGGTTCATGTTGATGTCGACCATACCGGCAAATCGTTTATTCGATTCTATGAGCCAGTTTGTCTCCATTTCTATTGAATCTTTTTCGGCAGCAATTTCTACGTTTATTGTTGCCGGTCCTTGTTTGGATGGTAACTTGGTTGATGCATGCAGTCTGGCCTGGGAATGTAAGCCGTCGATTGTTGCTGTTACAAATGTTGAATCAATGAACTTGTCTTTTTTTAGCAGATATGGGGCTTTTAGCTGTGCGGTAAGTTTGTTTTGCGACTCGTTGAAATTTGCTGTGGCGTTCAATGGGTGGACTATATCTACCGGCAATTTGAAGAACGACAGCCATTTGCTGGTAGTTTGGTTTGAGCGTATGTTTAAGTTAAGGTTAATGTTCATGTTGCCTGGATTATTGTGATCCGGGCTTTGGATATTATTGGTGTCCTTATCAGATAGTGAGGGGAATACGGAGAAAAACGATGTTTTAACGGCCGAAATAAGTTTTGACAGTTTGTAGTTTCCGGTCATGTTTCCGTCCATTATGTCGGAATGTACTAGCGTATAGTTTGGCACAGTAGATGACGATGTGGCTAGCATGAAATGATTCATTGCTATGCCGTTTTCATTGTCTCCTTTTTTGAAATTAAGGTCGTAAATTTCCAGTTTGCCGTCAATGTTGTCTATATTGCTAAACCTGGCTGAGGCTATAACTGAAGCTGAGGCTACGTAATCAGGGTAATCTTTTGTCAGGTTTAGGGCATTGGGATTAAAACTGTTTATTTTTAGATTTGTTTTTAAATAGTGCCGTTCTTTAGGTTTATGCTGCAACGTGAATTTGACATCGGTGCTGATGCCGGTGTTGTTTATGGTTGCCTCGCCAGACGTTTCGTTTGGATTGTGCTTGCCAATGAAGCTTAGGTTATTGTAGTTGTAACCTTTGATATCTGCCGATTCGATTGTCCCGGCAATGTTTGCCGACTTTATAGTTTTGTCTATGCCGGCTTCAGAAGTAATAGATGCTGTTAGGCACCCTATATTACTGTTGTGGGTAATTTTACCTAGGTTTAGGTTGTCAATAAGTATGTTGCTTTTTAGTTGTCCGGACAATAAGTGTAACATACCGTTGAATTTGGATTCAATATGTATGTTGCCAATATTGCTGTTTAGGCTTACCATTGCTTGCGACTGCCCGTTCATACAAGCATTTACATTGCCATCAAGGTTTATATATCCTAAAGAGTCCAGACAGCTTTTTAATTTGGCAGATATTGATTCCGGTGCTTTTGACGGATATATGTCTGCCTTGATGCGAGGTATGTTTATTTTTACTGAATCTGTAACAGGAAGCCCCGAACAAATAGCATTGTTAACAGCTAGACTAATGAATTCGTCGTCCGATTTAATTGCCAGTTCGGACAGTTGTATTTGTCCTACAGTGCCGTATGCGTCAAGTGATAAATATAGTTTTGAATTGTCTAATCCGGTCGGGATGCTTGTGCAATATGCAATGTCGCGAGTACTTATAACCGTGTTTTTAGATATGTTTAGTGCAATTTCCGAGTCGTGGTTTATTTTGCCGTCTTTATGTGCTTTTTTCACATAAGCGCTGTCTATGTCAATAAGGCTGTTGTTTAATGCAAGCTTTAAATTTGAAGCATGCACAATTGAGTCGGAAATTGATATTGTTGTTGATAATGATTTGACCTTGAATCCCGAATTTTCTTGCATCGAAAGTCGCTTGAGCTGTATTTCAGCTCCATATTCGTATATCTTTGGTAATTTTATGTCGGCTTTGATATCGCTTATATTAATGTTGTTATAGTCAAATTTACCATATGTGTCGCTTCTTTTTTCAGAAAGAACATTATAGCTGAATTTGCCTTTTCTTATAACTACAGAATTAATGGCCAGTTCAAACGATTTTGTCTTGCTGCTGCCATTGCCTTTTAGCTTTGTTATTATAGGCTGTATGTTTATATGGGAATTTGCTGAATCTTTCCATAAACTTATGTCTGGTTCTATCAACTCTATATAACTGATAACTATGGAGCGGTGAAAAAACAGTTTGTCCAGCCTGATGCCTGCACTGAGCCTTTTGGCCGTGAGCACGGTATCGCAATCGGCAATGGTTACCGATATATTATTCAATGCAACTTGACTAAATGGTTTAATTTCTGCCGATGATATATTTACATTTGCTCCAAGTAGTTCCGATAGTTCTTTTTTTGCAACATTGCATATTCTTTGGTCAATTTCCGGTAATGATAATATTACATATGCAAATGCTGGCAAAACTAACAAAAGCACTGCCAGAAAAACGATTATGGAACGTAATATTTTATAGAATCTTGTCAATAAAGTATGCCTTGATGCTAAATTCTAACTACAAAATTACGTAAAATAGACGAAAATACACGTCATATGGCTATCAAAGTAGGGGTGGTTGGCTGTTTGGGTATATTGGGTATAAAAAACAAAAAAATATGGTGTTTGTATATTGTGCTGATATTTAGTTTGTTGATAAAAAAAATAAAAAAATGGCCGCAAATATTTGCATGATACTATATTTCGCCTTAACTTTGCAATCGCAAAACCGAAACAACCTAACCGGTTGGTTTTGCCGACAAGAATTGTCTTGTGGTGTAATGGTAGCACGTCGGATTCTGGTTCCGCCTGTGAGGGTTCGAATCCTTCCAAGACAACAAAAAAGAGAGCTGAACAATAATAGTTTGGTTCTCTTTTTGTGTCTCTGAATCTCGCCCTGTGGTACAGGGCGCATGGTAATAGTGGCGCATGGTAATAGACCTGTGTTTAGGCGTAGATATTGCACAGACGGAATATGA
>SSTG01000015.1 GCA_004801635.1 Muribaculum caecicola
ATACGAGCCTGCCGAATTTTTACTTGCAAATGCCGGCGGAGTGCTCTATATAACCGACGAACATGTAAAATATGGAAAAACACCCGATAATTTCCGCCAACTTGCCCCTGCGGCATCTATTAGAATAAGCCCCCTGCCTGGTCAGAACCTATACACAAGGTTCTTGTATAAAGGCACATTCCGCCTTCCCTCGTTCAACGACATGTATTATTACCGTATAGGCAATACGGGGCTTAAACCGGAAAAAGCAAGGGAATTTAACGCCGGCATTACATATTCGCCTAATTATGTCACGCACTGGCTTGAGTCTGTTATCATAACTGCCGACTGGTACTATAACCGGGTTACAGACAAGATTGTGGCAATACCAACTACTTTTGCCTGGAAAATGCAAAACTATGGAAAAGTTCATGCCACAGGCGTAGACGTAAACATCCAGGCGGTTTTCAAACCGCTCCAATGGGCGGAACTAACCCTGCAAGGAGCCTATACCTGGCAAAAAGCAATTGACGTAACATCCAAAAATAAAAAAAATTACCGGCACCAACTACCATACACACCACGAAACAACGGAAATGTCTCAATAACAATAAAGACCCCGTGGATTACAGCCGGCTACTCAATTGTCTGCGTAGGAAAACGGTATTACCTTGCCCAAAACCTACCTGAAAACGAAATAGGAGCCTATCAGGACCATTCGTTAAGCATTCAACACGACTTCAAGTTGAAGCCAGGGTTAATACTAAATCTGAAAGGTGATTTACTTAACCTGACAAACGAACAGTATGATGTTATAAAATACTATCCCATGCCAGGACGAAACTGGCGTATAACCGCCTCGTTGACATTCTAAAATAGAATAAAAATAACAATAAAAAACATATTAATCTTAACAAAACTAAAATGAGAAAATTAAATCTATTTGTTGCATCAATTTGCACTTTAAGCCTGACACTAGGCCTTGCATCGTGTTCAGAAAACGACAACCTTACAAACCAGGGGTCGAAAGTAGAACTTCCGGCAAAACACCGGGCTTATTTCCTAAATGAAGGAAATATGAACGACAACAATGCAAACATCAAGCTATATGCACCAACAAACTCCGAATTAAGCACCGACGACATTTTTTACAAACAGAACAACCAGCGTCTAGGCGACACGGCAGTTGACCTGATCAAATACCGCGGATGCATGTATGTAAGCGTCAACAAGTCGAACTATATAGCCAAGCTAAGCGCGGCGGCTGTTGAAGAAGCCCGTGTAACTTTCACCGACGTGCCCGAACTTCAGGGCGGAGTACGATACATGGTTGCCGACGACGGTTATATTTACGCAACATTCTACGGCGGCGCAGTTGCTAAAATCAATGCAAACAATCTTAAAATAGAAGCCACACTAACCGGACTTGGCGACAATCTGGAAGGCATTGTAGAAGACAACGGCAAACTATACGTGGCCAACAGCTGCAACTCCGACTGGGTATATTTCCGCGACATACGCGTTATCGATACCCGTACATTCACATTGGAAAACACGATTGAAGTGGCACAGAATCCGCGCTATCTGCTTGAGGAAGATGACAAAGTGTTTGTCATATCATGCGATTATACCTCGGCCGGCGGATATGTGCTGCAACAGATAAACACCCGTAAAAACAATGAAGTAAAGCAGATAGGCTATGCATCGCAAATGGCCGAAAAAGATGGCATACTGTATGTTATAAACTCTGTAACCGACTGGAGTACAAAAAAAGCCACCAATACGCTTTACACATACAACATCGAGACAGGAGTTGTAAACAATGCTTCGTTCCTGCGCGACATGCCCGAAGCGCTTAAGACAGCTGGAATTTATATGCTTGAAATAAACGACAATAACGGCGATATTTACATCAGCAAATCGGATTTCGTAACAAACGGCACCATTTACCGTTTCGACCGCAACGGCAATTTCGTGGAAAGTTTCGATGCCGGCGGCCTTAACCCCTGCTGCGGTGTGTTTTTTGACTAAAATATAGATACACCTGCTGATAAGAAGCGAGTTAGGAACGACATCTAACTCGCTTTTTAGCGTTGGTATACATAAGTAATTTATAAACACACGTGAGTTCTACATAGGCCCGCCTCAACCGATATCTAACATGGAACCTCTACGAGGTATATACCTCAAATAGCCATGTATTCCCCACCGAGGCTTCGCCACAGTGGGGTTAAACACATGTATGACCTCCGGCCAATAGAAGTGTAATGCCGGTTCGATATGTCAGAAACACCAGTCGTGGGCCATACATGTGCCTACAGCCAATCCATACAAAGAGACGCTAATAGCAGCGGAATCCTGCTTAAGAATTTTTAATACGGATTAGCGGCATTATGCCCGTATACATCGCCATTTATTGCTATCTTTGACTACGTCCTAGATACTTCCGCTCGGCAATGCCCAAATAAATTTGGCATTGCGCTCAACTTATGCGTATCTTTGTAAGTTATGGATTTTCAACTCAAGTCGAAATATTCGCCTACAGGCGACCAGCCACAAGCCATAGACCAACTGGTTGACGGACTGAACTCCGGAGTTCAGTCGCAGACTCTTATGGGTGTTACCGGTTCAGGAAAAACATTTACTATGGCAAATGTTATAGAGCGTATAAACCGCCCTACCCTTATTTTAAGTCACAATAAAACCCTTGCAGCCCAGCTATATGCCGAATTCAAGGCATTTTTTCCAGACAATGCTGTAGAGTATTTTGTGAGTTATTACGACTATTACCAACCGGAAGCCTATATACCGTCGGCAGACAAGTATATAGAAAAAGACCTTATGATTAACGACGAAATTGACAAACTGCGTCTGGCAACCACTTCGGCATTATTGTCAGGCAGAAAAGACGTGATTGTTATATCGTCGGTTTCCTGTCTTTATGGCATTGGGAATCCTGAAGATTTCAATGCCTCGGTAATCAATATAAAAACCGGGCAAAAAATAACTAGGAACGTATTTCTACGGCAACTTGTTGACGCTCTTTATTCACGTAACGAAATAGAACTTTCAAGAGGCACTTTCCGTGTAAAAGGCGACACGGTTGACATACGCCTTGCTTATGAAGAAATTACCCTGCGTGTAATTTTCTGGGGCGATGAAATAGAATCAATATCAACCATTCATGCCGAAGACGGGACATCGCTCGGACAACACGACCAGTTTAAAATATTCCCGGCCAACATATTCGTAACAACACGCGAACGAATAGGCAAGGCCCTTGCCAAGATGGAGACAGACTTAGGCGAACAGGTTGGATTTTTCAGAAACGAGGCCAAGGAGCTTGAAGCAAGCCGGCTGTATGAGCGTACCACTTACGACATTGAAATGATAAGGGAGATAGGACATTGCCCCGGTATAGAAAATTACAGCCGCTACTTCGACGGTCGTGAGCCCGGCATGCGCCCATTCTGCCTGCTTGATTATTTTCCCGATGATTTTCTGACAATTATAGACGAAAGCCATGTTACCGTTCCGCAAATACGCGCAATGTTTGGAGGCGATTTGTCGAGAAAACTGAACCTGGTGGAATATGGGTTCCGGCTTCCGTCGGCACTTGACAACCGTCCGCTTAAATTTGAAGAATTCGAACAATTGACAAACCAGACAATTTTTGTCAGCGCCACGCCTGCCGACTACGAACTTCAGAAAAGCGAGGGTGTGGTTGTGGAGCAGATAATACGCCCTACCGGACTACTCGACCCATTGATATGCGTACGGCCCTCAATGGACCAGATTGATGATTTGCTGGAAGAAATACAACTGCGCATAGATGCTGACGAACGTGTGCTTGTAACCACGCTTACAAAGCGTATGGCAGAGGAACTCAACGATTATCTGTTAAGGATACGTGTAAAGTCGGCATACATACATAGTGATGTAGACACTTTGGAACGTATCCGAATTCTTGACGACCTCAGGGCCGGCAATTATGACGTTCTGATAGGGGTTAACTTGCTTAGAGAGGGCCTGGATTTGCCAGAGGTGTCGCTTGTTGCCATTCTGGATGCAGATAAAGAAGGCTTTTTACGCAGCCACCGTTCGCTTACGCAAACAGTGGGACGCGCAGCGCGCAACCTTAACGGAACCGTGATAATGTATGCCGACAAAATTACAGACTCTATGCGTCTCACAATTGAAGAAACCGAACGCCGGCGCTCGCTACAGCTTGAATATAACGAGCAAAACGGTATAACACCTCAAGCGATAGTCAAAGCCCGTCAAATAATTATAGGTGTTGACAAAGAGGATTCGGCACCGCCACAAACCGGGCGTAATAAAACCAGCAGTTCGCAAGCAATAAAGAAAGTGCCTTATTTGCAAGAGTATGTTAACAATGTTGATATTGCCGCCGACCCGGTGGTTCCATACATGTCGCTTGACGAGCTCAGGCGCATGGCCGACCGACTGCGCACAGAAATGGCCGAAGCGGCCAAACAAATGGAGTTTATGGAAGCGGCACGCCTGCGTGACGAACTCGTTAAAACAGAAGAAAGGATAAGAGAGTTATCAGAATGACAAAACGCAATATAAATATTTCGTCAGCACAGCCTCAGCCAGAAATTATTCCGACATACGGAATGGACAACTCATTATGGCTTCCAACATCAGCCAAAGAAGTAGAGGCATTGGGCTACGGCCAGCTCGACGTAATACTTTTTTCCGGCGATGCATATGTAGACCACCCGTCGTTCGGCGCAGCCGTTATTGGCCGCACACTGCAGGCCAACGGCTACAAAGTGGCCATTGTTCCCCAGCCAAACTGGCGCGACGATTTAAGGGATTTCCGTAAACTTGGAAAACCCAAATTGTTTTTCGGTATTTCAGCCGGGGCAATGGACTCGATGGTAAACCATTATACCGCAGCCAGGCGCTTGCGGTCGGACGATGCCTACACGCCGGGAGGCAAACACGGAATGCGACCGGATTACCCTACAATTGTATATGCAGAGATATTGCGCAAACTATATCCCGATGTGCCCATTGTTGCCGGCGGAATAGAAGCATCAATGCGCAGGCTGTCGCATTACGACTATTGGCAGAACCGCCTACGTCCGTCAATACTGGCCGATGCGCCTATAGACATGATTAGCTACGGCATGGGCGAAAAATCAATTCTGGAAATTGCCCACAGGCTTAAGAATGGAGAAAATATTGCCTCGATTACAGACATAAGGCAAACGGCAATAATAATGCCGTTGGCCCACCTGCCAGCAGAAACAGATAGAAACAACATTGTTCTAAACCCATATACAGAATGTTTAAAAGATAAGAGAAAGCAATCGGCTAATTTTAAACATATAGAGCAACAGGCAAATAAATTTGATGGCGGCGCAACCTTATGGCAGCAATTGTCGGACCAGGCATGCGTTAAGGTGAATCCAATGTATACGCCATTAACCACAGAGGAAATTGATAAATCGTACGACTTGCCCTATACACGAATGCCGCATCCACGCTACAGGGGCAAGCGTATTCCGGCCTACGACATGATACGCCACTCGCTGTGTATGCACCGCGGCTGTTTCGGAGGATGCTCATTCTGTACAATATCGGCCCATCAAGGCAAATTTATTGCCTCACGAAGCAAAGCGTCAATACTCAAGGAGGCTCGTGCAATAACCATGATGCCCGACTTCAAGGGATATATAAGCGATTTGGGCGGACCTTCGGCAAATATGTACGGCATGGGCGGACACGACAAAGGAAAATGCGCAGTATGCATGAGACCGTCATGCCTCCATCCGTCGCCATGCCCAAATCTGAATACATCGCACAAACAATTACTAGAAATATATCACGAAGTAGACAAACTTCCGGGATTGAAAAAATCATTTGTAGGCAGCGGTGTGCGGTATGATCTGGCAATGCACAAAACCGGGATACAGACAACCGACAATGTAAATGCGGAATATTGCAGCGAACTTATAAGAAACCATGTATCGGGACGGCTCAAAGTGGCACCGGAACATACGTCGGACTTTGTTCTGAACATAATGCGCAAACCGTCGTTCAAGCAGTTTTACCAATTTAAAAGCCTGTTTGACAGAATAAATCAAAAAAACGGCCTGCGGCAACAGCTTATACCTTATTTTATTTCGTCGCATCCGGGATGTTCGGAAGCCGATATGGCCCAACTGGCGGCAGACACGCGAAACTTGGGAATGCACCTCGAGCAGGTTCAGGATTTCACGCCAACCCCAATGACAGTTTCAACCGAAATATATTATTCAGGTTATCACCCATACACAGGAGAAGCGGTATATTGTGCCGTAACACCTGAACACAAACAAGCCCAGAGGCAATACTTTTTCTGGTATGACAAGGCTAACCGTCCGGGAATCATCAAGTCGCTGCACCGGATTAACCGAACCGACCTTGTCAGGGAATTGTTTCCAGATTGTCAGGATTTTCGTGTCCAGGAAAGGCACAAAAATAAAAAGCAGTTTAATGAAAACAAAATTAATGATCCTAAAATAAAGGCAATTAAACAGAAACCACGCAGGAAATTATGAGAAAAATTTACACCCTTATCTGTATTATTGTATTCCTTTGTATTAACCAGGGCAAAGCCCAGATGGTGGAACCAGTAAAATGGGACATAAAGATTGAACAAAACAACGCTTCGGAAGCGCAAATTATTGCCACAATGAAGATTGACCATGGCTGGCATGTTTACTCTAACGAAGTAAACCCGGATGTCGGCCCCTCGCCGTTACAATTTATATGGACAGATATGGAAGGAGCCGAACCTGTGGGAGGGGTGTCGGCCGATAGCCGTCCGCACTCGGAATATGACGACATGTTCGGAGCAAACCTGAGCTGGTGGACGGGGTCGGCAACCATTCGCCAGAATTTACGGCTTACAGCAAGCAAGTACCATATACAAGGCAATATATTATACTCGGCCTGTAATAACCAGAACTGTATACCGCCTACAAAAGAGGCATTTTCTTTTTCAGGAACAAACTCAGGAGCAATTGCCGACACTGATAACGACCAGCCGGAAGAAATTGTAAACAACAGCCAAAACAAGACATCAGTAAAACATACAGAACAGGCCGCAGACAAGGCTGCGTTATGGCAGCCGGTAGACACATCGTCGGCATCCTCTGCCACAACAGCTCAGGGGCAAAGCATGTGGTACTTATTCTGGATGTGTTTTCTTGGCGGATTTGTAGCGCTGCTCACGCCTTGCGTGTGGCCGATGATTCCAATGACGGTAAGTTTCTTTTTAAAAAAGAATAAAAGCAGGGCAAAAGCAATTGCCGAAGCCGTTGTATACGGAATTTCCATAATAGTTATATATTTATTGCTCGGTCTGGCCGTTTCGGCCCTTTTCGGCCCACAGATATTGAACGAGCTTGCAACAGGGGCTGTATTCAACATAATTTTCTTTTTGCTGCTTGTTATTTTCGCTTTCTCTTTTTTCGGTGCGTTCGACATAACACTACCGTCGCGCCTGACAAACAGCGTTGATTCAAAGGCAGAAAAAACAACCGGGATTCTAGGCATATTTTTTATGGCCTTTACCCTTACCCTTGTTTCTTTTTCGTGTACAGGGCCAATAATCGGCACACTTTTGGTTGAAGCAGCCACAAGCGGCTCGAATTTGGGACCGCTTGTAGGCATGTTCGGATTCTCACTTGCCCTTGCAATTCCGTTCTGTTTGTTTGCCATGTTCCCGTCGTGGTTACAGGGCGCGCCACGGTCGGGCAACTGGATGAACACTGTAAAAGTGGTACTCGGCTTTGTAGAATTAGCCCTGTCGCTGAAATTCCTGTCGGTTGCCGATTTGGCATACGGCTGGCACATTCTTGACAGAGAGGCATTTTTATCCATATGGATTGTAGTGTTTACTTTATTGGGCGCATACCTTATGGGGTGGTTCAACTTCAAACACTATGCATATGCAAAAACCGACGGCATAGGAATTGCCCGATTTACGGGAGCCCTTGCCTCGTTTGCATTTGCCGTATACCTTATACCCGGCTTGTGGGGAGCGCCTTTAAAAGGAGTCAGCGCGTTTGTTCCCCCACTCTACACTCAGGATTTCAACCTTTACGGAGATTCCTTTGTGGAATATGACGATTACGACAAAGGAATGGAGCAGGCACAGAAACTCAAACTTCCTGTACTGGTTGACTTTTCAGGCTATGGATGTGTCAACTGCAGAAAAATGGAAGGTGCCGTGCTGGATAACGAAGAAATAAAAAACCTGATTACGAACAACTTCGTAATGATAAAACTAATGGTTGACGACAAAAGGCCCCTGCCTGAGCCAATAGAAGTAAGCGAAAATGGCAAAAACATACTTCTTGAAACATACGGAGACAAATGGAGCTATCTGCAACGTCATAAGTTCAGTGCAAACGCCCAGCCATATTATGTTGTTCTGGACAATGACGGGAATTTGATATCAGGACCGGTATCTTACGACGAAAACATTTCACACTTCAAAGATTTTTTAACATCAGGTTTAAACCCATAACATTGCAAATGAATATCCCTGGCAATTTTGTCAGGGATATTGTTTTTTAAGATGAAGCGTACATGACGACACGTTTTGGTGTGTTTTAAAGCCTGTGTTTGACAATAATTTTGTAAATTCGCATTTTAAAGAATGTTATATTGGCTGCTAAAAGCCAATATTATGGTATAAAACAGCTTTAAACAACGTGTTTAAATGTCAGAAAACTCATTACTATCGCGACTAGACGGAATAGAGTCGCGTTTTGAAGAGGTTAGCACGCTTATTACTGACCCTGCAGTAATTGCAGATATGAAGCGTTATGTTAAACTCACAAAAGAATATAAAGATTTAGAAAAACTAACACAGGCTACTCGTGCATACAGAACACTGCTGTCGAATTTAGATGAGGCTAAAACCGTACTGGCCGAAGAATCGGACGCAGAACTAAAAGCAATGGCTAAAGAAGAAATAGATAATGCGCAGTCGCAACTTCCGGCACTGGAAGAAGAAATAAAACTACTCCTTGTCCCAGCCGACCCAGAAGATGTAAAGAATGCCATTGTTGAAATTCGCGGCGGTACAGGCGGCGACGAAGCGGCCATATTTGCAGGCGATTTGTTTAAAATGTACACAAAATACTGCGAGTCGAAAGGCTGGGCGGTTGCAGTTACAAGCTTCAGCGAAGGTTCTTCGGGCGGCTTCAAAGAAGTAGTATTTTCCGTTAGCGGCGAAGGCGTTTACGGCATACTGAAATATGAAAGCGGCGTACACCGCGTTCAGCGCGTTCCGGCCACAGAAACCCAAGGCCGCGTTCACACCTCGGCAGCCACAGTTGCCGTATTGCCAGAAGCAGAAGAATTCGATGTAGAAATAAACGAAGGCGAAATTAAATGGGACACGTTCAGAAGCTCAGGTGCCGGCGGACAGAATGTGAACAAGGTTGAGTCAGGCGTACGTTTAAGATATAACTGGAAGAACCCTATAACAGGCGAAACAGAAGAAATTCTGATAGAGTGTACGGAAACGCGCGACCAGCCCAAGAATAAGGAACGCGCGCTGAGCCGTCTGCGTACGTTTATATACGATAAAGAACACCAGAAGTATATAGACGACATAGCATCGCGCCGCCGTACAATGGTGTCGACCGGCGACCGTTCGGCAAAAATCAGGACGTATAACTATCCGCAAGGCCGAATTACCGATCACAGGATTAATTACACAATATACAACCTGTCGGCTTTTATGGACGGCGACATACAAGACTGCATAGACCACCTTATTGTTGCCGAAAATGCTGAAAAGCTAAAAGAATCAGAACTATAGCTTTTCGCATAGTATTGAACCAGACAAATAACCAGAATTTTCAAAATATACAATATGACACGTGAGGAATTAATTAAAAATATAAAGAGTAAGCAATCGTTTTTATGTGTCGGACTTGACTCCGACATTAAAAAACTTCCGGCACACCTCTTGTCTGAACCGAATCCAATATTTGCCTTCAACAAGGCTATAATCGATGCCACTGCCCCATATGCAGTTGCCTACAAGCCGAACATGGCCTTTTACGAAAGCCTTGGTGCCAAAGGCTGGACGGCATTGGAAGAAACCGTTTCGTACATTCAGAACAACTATCCCGACCAGTTTATAATAGCTGACGCAAAACGTGGCGACATAGGCAACACATCGACACTCTATGCACGCAGTTTCTTTGAACACCTGGGTGTAGACGCAATTACAGTTGCCCCATATATGGGTCAGGACAGCGTGTCGCCATTCTTAGGCTATGACAGCAAATGGGTAGTATTATTGGCTCTGACATCAAACAAAGGATCGTACGATTTCCAGCTGACAGAGGATAAAAACGGCAAACGCCTTTTTGAAAATGTTATAGAAACATCACAGCAATGGGCATCTGACAAAGAAATGATGTATGTTGTCGGAGCTACACAAGGAAAAATGTTCGCAGATATCCGTAAAATTGCACCTAATCATTTTCTACTGGTGCCGGGTGTGGGGGCACAGGGAGGCTCATTGGAAGAAGTGGCAAAATATGGCATGAATTCCGACTGCGGACTGTTGGTAAATTCATCACGTGGCATAATTTATGCATCGTCAGGCACAGATTTTGCAGAAGCGGCAGCTCGCGAAGCAAGAATTCTAGCCGGCCAGATGTCAGAATTGTTAAAAGCCAATGGCATAATTTAATCTGTCTGAAAATAATTCATGAAACA
Organism: Muribaculum caecicola; assembly: GCA_004801635.1. GTDB lineage: Bacteria > Bacteroidota > Bacteroidia > Bacteroidales > Muribaculaceae > Muribaculum > Muribaculum caecicola. The sequence goes on from SSTG01000015.1 coordinate 10,747, forward strand.
GAAACTTACCAGATATTTACTTTTCCGAATGCTGTGCATAGCGGCATTATGGGTTATTTTATGCTGGTTGGTAATTAAGAGTCACGGCTTTAACGGCCCGACACTTTTGGTAATACTGATTTCTGGAGGTATAGTCTTTATTCCATTGTATAAAAAGTACAGGTAGAGAACAACTAAAAAATGACAACTTCGTTCAGAAATAATTATCCTATTCTTGAAACCATCGACTCTCCCGAGGATTTAAGAAAACTTGATGTGCCGCAATTAACCGGGCTTTGTTCGGAATTAAGGCAGTTTCTAATCATGAACCTGTCTTCCAACCCCGGCCATTTTGCATCAAACATGGGTGCGGTAGAACTCACCGTCGGGCTACATTACGTTTTCAACACACCATACGACCGCATTGTATGGGATGTGGGACATCAGGCTTATGTTCATAAAATTTTAACAGGCAGACGGCAAAAATTCCATACAAACAGAAAACTTAACGGGATAAGCGGCTTCCCTAACCCGGAAGAAAGCATGTACGACACGTTTACAGCCGGCCATGCGTCAAATTCCATATCGGCCGCACTGGGTATGGCAATGGCCTCCCAGATTAAAGGCGAGAATCCGCGCAGAAACGTTGTTGCCGTAATTGGCGACGCATCTATTAGCGGCGGACTCGCGTTTGAGGGCATAAACAATGCGGCGAGCAACAGAAACAACTTGCTTATAATACTTAACGACAACGATATGTCGATAGACAGAAATACGGGTGCGTTAAGTTCCTACCTTGCCCACCTTAATACAACCAAGGCATACAACAGGTTTCGTTACAAGACATACAACCTTCTGAAACGGCTGCATTTGGTAAGCGACCGGCAGAAAGGATTTATAATGCGGTTCAACAACAGCGTAAAATCACTGCTGGCTCGCCAACAAAATATATTTGAAGGCCTCAACATACGTTATTTTGGTCCTATAGACGGACACGATATTGACCGCATTGTAAGAGTTTTATCGGACATAAAGGATATGGACGGCCCCAAAATACTACATCTGAAAACTCGTAAAGGAAAAGGCTTTGCACCTGCCGAAACAGATCCGGCAACATGGCACGCCCCCGGCAAGTTCAACCCACAAACAGGCGAACGACAAGCCGAAAATACAAAAACCGGCTCTCCGGCAAAGTATCAGGACGTTTTCGGCCATACTTTAAAAGAACTGGCAGAAACAAACAAACGAATTGTGGGCATAACCGCGGCAATGTCGTCAGGAACGTCAATTGACATAATGCAGCAAAGCATGCCCGACAGGGTTTTCGACGTAGGCATTTCGGAAGGCCATGCCGTAACTTTTGCCGGAGGCCTTGCCAAAGACGGCCTTTTGCCATATGTTGCCATATATTCATCGTTTTTACAGCGTGCCTACGACCATATTATACACGATGTGGCAATACAACGCCTGCCCGTAACATTCTGTATTGACCGAGCCGGCCTGGTTGGCGAAGACGGCGTTACCCACCACGGGGTATACGATATGGCTTATATGCGTACTATTCCGAACATGACAGTTGCAGCACCGCGAAACGAACACTGGCTTAGAAACCTAATGTTCACATCCAGCAAAAAAGCATCAGGCCCTATAGCCATAAGGTATCCACGTGGAAAAGGCGAATTGCCGGAATGGAAAAACGAGATGCACGAAATAGAGATTGGCAAAGGAGAATGCCTTGTAGAAGGCGACCGTGTGGCAGTTCTAGCCGTGGGTACAATTGTAAGCCAGGCTCTTAAAGCCGTTGAAAAAGCGAAAAGTGAATACGGCATAAACGCTGCATTGTACGATATGGTGTTTATAAAGCCTCTGGATAATGAACTGCTTCATGATATTGCCAAAAAAAATTGTGTAATCATAACCGTAGAAGACGGTGTTAAACGCGGTGGTTTAGGATCGGCCGTTATGGAATGGCTTGCCGCGCATGAATACAAACGCATTGTACGAACTATAGGCATACCCGACCAGTTTATTACTCACGGAACTGTTGCCGAACTACATAAAATTTGCGGTATGGATGCAGAGAGCATATGCAATGCAATTGTTGACGCAAGCAAGCCCAAAAACTATTACATTAACGATTTTAATAAATAAACAATGAAAATCGTAATTGCAGGCGCCGGCGAAGTAGGCTCCCATCTGGCAAGATTACTTTCCAGAGAGAAACAGGACGTGATTTTGATTGACAACAATGCAGAACGTCTGGCCATTCTTGACGCAGACAACAACCTAATGACCTTGAAAGGGAGGCCTATTTCATTCAAAACTCAAAAATCATCAGGAGCAGACCAGTGCGACCTGTTTATAGCCGTTACCCCTGACGAGACACAGAACGTGCTTGCATGCTCCATGGCTAAAAGCATCGGCGCAAAAAAAACATTGGCAAGAATTGACAATTATGAATTTCTGGACAGCAACAACCGTGATTATTTTATGCGGCTCGGGGTCAACTCCCTTATTTATCCAGAGTATCTTGCTGCCCATGAAATTATTACAGCCCTACACCGCAACTGGGTAAGACACTGGTTTGAAATACATGACGGGAAACTTATTATTGTCGGCGTAAAGGTGCGCGACAATGCAAAGATTATAGGAATGCAGCTGAAAGAGTTTGCCATGGTTGAACACAATTTCCATGTAGCGGCAATAAAAAGGCGGCATGACACAATTATACCACGAGGCGATGACAGAATACTGCCAAATGATATTTTGTACTTTGTATGCACCCCCGAACATGTTAACGAGCTGATTGATTTATGTGGAAAACAGCAACACCGCATACGCCGTGTACTAGTTATGGGAGGCAGCCGCATAGCCATATGCCTGTCGGCGCTGGCTTCGGACGAATTCAAGATAAAGCTTATTGAAAACGACATGTCGAAATGCCGGTCGCTGCCAGAAACATGTCCGCAATGCGACATTGTTCATGGTGACGCGCGCGACATAGACACGCTCCGTGAAGAAGGCATTATGGACACTGATGCATTTATAGCCTTGTCAGACAGCTCTGAAACCAATATATTAACTTGCCTGACAGCCAAAGAATTAGGCGTTAAGAAAACTATTGCCGAAGTTGAAGACCTTCAGTTTATTTCCGAAGCAGAAAACCTTAATATAGGCACAATAATAAATAAAAAACTAATAGCATCCAGCAGCATTTTTCAAATACTTCTGGATGCCGATACCGGTTCGTCGAAATGTCTGGCCCTTGCCGATGCCGAGGTGGCGGAAATAGAAGTCCGGCCCAAAAGTAAGATTACCCGAGGCCCGGTACGGTCACTTGACCTACCTTACGGAATGACAATTGCCGGCCTGATACGCAACAATCAAGGAATGCTAGTAACAGGCAACACTGTTATAGAGCCTGGCGACTACGTGGTGGTATTTTGTCTGGGCGGAGCCCTGCATAAAATTGAAAAGTTGTTCAAATAAGTCATTGTTATATAATACGATAAACGGCAATGAGCGAACAAATGCATATACCAAGGACAAAAAGGGTTTTCATAAACCTGCCCATGTTACTACGTGTATTAGGATGGCTCCTAATGATTGAAGCAGCATTTATGCTTGTGCCCACCCTCACCTGTGCCATATACCAAGAGCCTGACATCAAGGCTTTTTTAATCACTACGGCTATAACATTGGCAACCGGTATAGGAATGACATTCGGCATACGCACTTACAACACGTCGATGGGAAAACGAGAAGGATTTCTACTGACATCGTTGGTATGGGTGGTGTTTTCATTTTTTGGAATGATACCATACATACTGTGCTCCAATCCTCTAACCATTACCGATGCCTTTTTTGAAACCATGTCGGGGTTTACCACCACCGGGGCAACCGTATACCTTAATGTCGAGGAATTGTCGCACGGAATCAATATGTGGCGATGTCTCACACAATGGCTTGGGGGTATGGGTATTATACTTTTTACCCTTGCCGTATTACCAATGCTGAATTCATCCGGAGGAATTCAGATGTTTAACGCAGAAGTTACAGGTATAACGCACGAAAAACTTCGTCCTAGAATTTCCCAGACTGCAAAGGGGCTGTGGGGCGTATACGGAATGTTGTCCCTGATACTATGTGTTTTATTGTGGATTGGCCCGTTGAACTTTTTCGACAGTATATGCCATGCCTTTTCAACAATGTCGACAGGAGGTTTTTCTACCAGAAACAATTCAATTGCATATTGGGATTCTAATTATGTAAAGATTATTACAACCATATTTATGTTTCTGGGAGGTGTTAATTTTAGCCTGCTTTATAAGATTTGTCATGGAGAAGGACTAAAATCGCTATTTCGCAACGATACATTCAGGGCTTATTTAAAAATTGTAAGTCTTACATTCGTTGCATTTGTAATAGCCATTGTGGCTAACGGACAGGCTCACACTGTTGCTGACGTGACTATTGACCCTTTGTTCCAGATAATAACTACAATAACATCTACCGGACTGACTGCCAGCAATTTTGAAAGTTGGGGGCCGTTTGTTTTAGCACTATTGTTTTTATTGATGTTTTTTGGAGCATGTGCAGGTAGTACCAGCGGTGGTGCAAAGATTGACCGAATACTTTACTTGTTAAAAAACACGTCTAACGAACTTTACCGGTCAATACATCCAAATGCAATACGTTCTGTCAGAATCAACTCCATGATAATGTCGCCGGAAACCGTTAACCGCGTAATAGCATTCCTGTGTATTTATGTCATTATAGTAGCAGCCGGCGGAATTATGCTTACCGCATTCGGACTGCCAATCGTTGATTCTTTCTTCAGCGTATTTTCTTGTGTAAGCAACGTAGGACTAGGAACCGGCGTGACCGGCTACAGCGGTTATGGATTTGAAGTTCTGCCAGACATAGCCAAATGGGTTCTTTCGGTTTTTATGCTCATTGGCCGATTGGAACTATTTACCGTACTAATACTCTTTACTCCTGCCTTTTGGAGCAAGTGAGCATATGAATATCAATAAAATATATTGTAAATTTCAAAATTTGTCCAATTCTTTGTAAATTTGCAATGCATAATTAATTTATGTGCCTTTGGCGCACATCTCATATTAATTAGATATTAATAACAAATATATAAGATTAAAATTTCATGGCAACAACTGCAGATTTCAAGAACGGAATGTGCCTCGATATTGACGGCAATTATTTCTTCATTGTAGAATTCCTTCATGTAAAACCAGGCAAAGGCCCGGCTTTTGTACGCACAAAACTGCGTAATGTTAAAACCGGACGTATTCTGGACAAAACCTGGAACTCAGGCGTGAAGGTTGAAGAAGTAAGAATAGAACGCCGTCCATACCAATATCTATATAAAGACGACATGGGCTATAATTTCATGCACACTGAAACATTTGAACAAGTTTCACTTCCAGGCGAAAGCATTGAAGGCGTTCAGTTTTTGAAAGAAGGCGACATTTGCGAAGCCATGGTTCATGCAGCATCAGAAACTATACTGACATGCGAAATGCCAACATCGGTTGTTTTGGAAATAACCTATACAGAGCCAGGCATAAAGGGTGATACTGCAACTAACACACTTAAACCGGCAACCGTTGAGACTGGAGCCGAAGTACGTGTTCCGCTTTTCTGCGAAGTTGGCGACAAAGTGCGCATCGATACCCGCAACGGCAGCTATGTTGAGCGTGTTGAACGTGCAAAATCATAAGTATAATGAATAACGGTAAAGGCTGTCCTTAAAAACACAAGGGCAGCCTTTGTCTTTATATAAGTATTTTCAGCTAAAAGCGATTAGAATTATTATGAGAATCCGAGAAATAGTTAGTTGTATAGACTATGTAGGCGTTAATGACCGGACAACCCAAAAATTTGAAGCGTTATGGCCGCTGCCTCAAGGCGTAAGCTATAATTCATATATAGTGCGCGGCTCAAAATGCACTGCTATGATTGATGCCGTCGAAATAAGCCAGTGCGAACACTTGCTCAAAAACATGAATGGCGCCCAGCCTGATTATCTTGTTATAAACCACATGGAGCCCGACCATTCAGGAGCCATACCTGTTTTGCGCAAATATTTTCCACAAATGACCATAGTAGGCAATATAAAAACGCTGGATATGGTTAAAAACTATTACGGTATAGAGGACAACGTACTGAAAATTGCCGACGGAGAAGAATTGGATCTGGGCGGCCTGACGCTGCGCTTTTATCTAACGCCCATGATTCATTGGCCAGAGACAATGATGACCTACGTTCCTGAACGGAAACTGCTTTTTACCGGCGATGCTTTTGGTTGCTTCGGGGCTTTAAACGGGGCTGTTACAGATAGCGATATAGACATCAGTCCTTATATCCCGGAAATGTATCGTTACTATTCCAATATAGTAGGCAAATATGGGACATTTGTACAGAAAGCTATCAACAAGCTAAACTGTATAGAGGCAAACTACCTCTGTCCTACCCACGGCCCGGTATGGCATGAAAATTTAAGATACATATCCTCGATATACAACAGGCTCAGTAAATATGAAGCGGAACCAGGCGTAGTTATAGTATATGGCTCTATGTACGGCAATACGGAAGATATGGCCGAACTAATCGCAGACCAACTGGTTCAAGAAGGAGTTCGAAATATACGCATACACAATGCCTCATATACAGACCTGTCTTATATATTAAGCGACATATTCAAATACAACGGCTTGATAATCGGAGCTCCTACATATTCAAACGGACTGTACCCGCCGGTTGAAGCAGTGTTAAACGCGATAAAGGTGCGAGAGCTTAAAAACCGTTATGTAGGGGCTTTCGGATCGTTTACATGGGCACCACAGTCGCTTAAGCGCATTAAAACAATTTTACAAGAAATGTCGTTATGTACTGAAGACATACCTACGGCAGAAACAAAGTGCGGTGTGTCAGACACAGCCAAAGTACAATGCATTTCTCTCGCAAAGGAAATAGCAGCCAAAGTACTTTCATAGATTTAACACAATGTATAACGAAATTCCTATAGAAGAACATCCGTTTGAGCCATTTTTGCCAGACAACGCAAAAATACTTATAATGGGCACTTTCCCACCAAAGTCACAACGCTGGTCAATGGATTTTTATTACCCCAATAAAATAAATGATTTCTGGAGAATAATCGGACTGATTTTCATGTCGGATAAAAATGCCCTTTACGATTTTGGGAAAAACACATTCCGTCTAGACTCAATAAAGACCCTGCTATGCGAAAAAGGTATAGCTTTAAGCGATACCGGCAAAGCTGTAAAACGATTGCGGGACAATGCTTCTGACAAGTATTTAGAAATAGTGACCCCTATTGATATTGACAATATCCTGTCAAAAATGCCCGACTGCCATGCACTGGCCACTACTGGCGAAAAGGCAGGCCAGACACTTGCCGATATAACCGGAACCGAGTGCCCTGCAATAGGCAAAAGCATTCAGACTACATTAAAAGACGGACGAAATGTTAAAATATACCGTATGCCGTCAACGTCGAGAGCGTATCCGCTAGCCTTGGAAAAAAAAGCCGAAATTTACAAGCAAATGTTTCATGACGCAGGTATAGTATGAAGAAACGTTATTGCTTAAATGACAACTAATCTATAAATTTGCATAAATATTCCACATCCAATTATAAACTAGGAATTATACAGAACCGAACCAACTATTATGATATTAGATTTTTTACAGCTGTTTGACGCTAACGACTTTTTCCGCTGGTTTGTAGACAATGCAAACTACTGGTTTGTATTTGTGTTTATGATTATAGAAAGTTCGTTTATTCCGTTCCCGTCGGAACTGGTTGTTCCACCGGCAGCATATCTGGCAATGCAACAAGGTTCGTCAATGAACATATACATGGTTGTTGTTGTGGCTACCCTTGGAGCCCTTGTCGGCGCTTTAATAAACTATTATTTAGCATTATGGATAGGTAGGCCCGTAGTATATGCATTTGCCAACAGCCGCCTGGGACATATATTATTGCTTGATTCTGAAAAAGTAAACAAAGCTGAGCAATATTTTGACAAGCATGGCGCTATATCAACGTTTATAGGCCGCCTTATTCCTGCAGTAAGGCAGCTTATATCCATTCCGGCAGGATTGGCAAGAATGAACATTGGCACGTTCTCTATTTTCACATCATTAGGTGCCCTGACCTGGAACGTTATACTGGCTTTGCTAGGCTATTTGCTTTTTAAGTTTTTCCAATTCGACACCAAACAGGAGCTTCTAGACAAAGTTGAGGAGTATAATGCATACCTGACATACTTCGGATACGGTATCGGCATAATATGCGTGCTGTTTATTTTATACAACGTGTTAAAACCTCATTCTAAAAAGAATTAATATTGCCTTTATGTTAGTATCGCCGTCGCTTTTAGCCGCAGATTTCACAAACCTTTACAGGGATATAGAGTTGATAAACAACAGCCGGGCTTCTGCATTACACCTGGATGTTATGGACGGTGTTTTTGTGCCTAACATATCGTTCGGGTTCTCAGTAATGGAGCAAATAGCAAAAATTTGCAAAAAAGACCTCGACGTACACCTTATGATTGTTAATCCGGAAAGGTATATTTCGCGCGTCAGGGATTTAGGGGCAACCTACATGACCGTTCATTTGGAGGCATGCCAGACACATATTCACAGAACCGTACAGCAAATAAAGGAATCTGGCATGAAACCGGGAATTGCAATAAATCCGGGAACCCCTGTAAGCTGGCTCAGTGACGTGGTTGAAGATGCCGACATGATTCTTATAATGTCGGTAAACCCCGGGTTCGGAGGGCAAAAATTTATTGAGCATTCTACAACCAAGGTAAAACAGTTACGAGAAATACTTAAGTCTGCCGGCTCAAACGCAATAATACAGGTTGACGGCGGCATTAACGATACGACCGGAAAGATAATTGCAGAAGCCGGTGCCGACATGCTGGTGGCCGGAAGCTACGTGTTTAAAGCAGCCAACCCGATAAATGCCATAGACCTATTGGCAGATATTTAGTTCAGTTGCCAACAAGCATCTGCATTATAAATGCATCGGCATAATGATTATTTCGTCGAAGCCATGAGCGCATGCGTCCGCAAACATGGAATTTGTTTTTTTGAAAAAGCTTTATGCTGAAAACATTGTCAACCGGCACAACCGCCCACAACTGGTGCAGGCCTAAAAATTTTCCAGCATAATCACAAACAACCTCAACAGCATTCGTACCATAACCGGAATTCTGAAATTCCTGGCCTATGAGTATGCCTATTCCACAACGCCTGTTGTGATGGTCGAAGTCGTAAAAATCCACCATGCCTACCGTTGTTCCAGAATTTGCATCATCAATCATTAACCTTAACTGATTCGACGCATATATATCTGGGTTATAGTTTTCTATGTAATCCCACAGAATCTTTCTCGACATAGGGGCTACTGTAGAGCCAAACTGCCATAATGAAGTATTGTTTTCCCATTGAAGCACCACGTCAATATCAACAGGTTCCAAAGCCCTCAGGCTGACTTTTTCATTTGACAATACCGTTTTCATACACATACTAGCGGTTAAATGAGTCAGAAAATACAGTACGGTTCAGTATCGAGCGTCCCAAAGTCAGTTCGTCGGTATATTCAAGTTCGTTACCAACAGACAGGCCGCGTGCAAGCTGCGTTATTTTTACTTTTCGTGTCCCTATTTGGCGATATATGTAAAAGCTTGTTGTTTCTCCTTCCATTGTAGAGCCAAGGGCCAATATAACCTCGTCCGGCCCGTCACTGTCTATCCGTTCTATTAACGAACTTATTTCAAGCGCGTCCGGGCCGATTCCGTCCATAGGCGAAATCACCCCGCCCAGTACATGATAAACACCATGGTACTGCCCCGTGCGCTCAATGCTCATTACATCTTTAACAGTTTCAACAACACATATCATTGTGTGGTCGCGTACCGGGTCGGAACATACCGGGCATATTTCTGTTTCAGAAATATTATGGCAAATGGAACAATAGCGGATTCCATTACACAAGTCTATTATCGATTGCCCTAGAGACAAGCCTACAGACATTTCCTGACGAAGCAGGTGTAGAGCAAGGCGCAACGCTGTTTTACGACCTATACCCGGCAGCCGAGACAACTGGTTAACCGCATTTTCAAGTAAGGATGATTCAAATTCGTTATCAGACATTAAAACATGTATTAATTTTACCCAAAGTTAATGTAAAAAGACGGTTCGGCAAACAGTAAACACCTATACAAAGGCCGCTATATTTGATTATAAATGGGAAAATGGCTAAATTTGCGATAACCAACATTCATCTACAGATGATTAAACAAAAGCAGATAGCAGTTCTTGGCAGTACAGGAAGTATTGGCACACAGACTTTAGATATTATAAACGAGTATCCCGACAAATTCCGGGCTTCGGTACTTGTTGCCGGAAGCAATGTGGAATTGCTTATAGAGCAGGCACAAAAGCATTGTCCGGATATGGCCGTAATAGCCGACGAACGAAAGTATTCGGCGCTAAACTCCGCATTAAAGCCCCTAGGCATTAAGGTGGCAGCAGGAGCAAACGCAGTAGCAGACGTTATGGAGCTAGAGACTATAGACACGGTGGTAACAGCATCGGTTGGATATAGCGGACTGCTCCCCACCCTGCGCGCAATTCAAGCCGGGAAACAGATTGCATTAGCCAATAAAGAGACGCTTGTGGTTGCCGGCGAACTCGTAACACGGATGCTCAAAGAGTCAAAATCAGAAATCATCCCTGTTGATTCAGAACATTCGGCAATATACCAGTCGCTAATTGGTGAAGACCGTTCTTATATACGCAGCCTTATAATTACAGCGTCAGGAGGCCCGTTTCGTAACAAGTCGGCGGAAGAACTTGTTACTGTCAGCGTAAAAGACGCTCTCTCGCACCCCAACTGGTCAATGGGCGCCAAAATAACCATTGACTCAGCCACTATGTTAAACAAGGCTTTTGAGATTATAGAGGCTCGTTGGCTATTTGACGTAAATCCTGAAAAAATAAAAGCCGTTGTACATCCACAGTCAATTGTACATTCAATGGTTGAATTTGTTGACGGCTCAGTAAAAGCCCAGCTGGGCTTACCTGACATGCATCTGCCAATACGGTATGCATTAGGAAATTCAAAACGGCTCCATACCGACAGCAAGGGGCTGTCAATTGCAGACTATGCATGTCTTGAATTTTTCGAACCTGACTCGGAAAAATTCCCTCTTATAAAAATAGGTCATTATGCATTGGAACGAGGCGGAAACACGGCATGTGTTATAAATGCAGCCAACGAGGTGGCCGTATCGGCATTTTTACATAATAAGATTCGCTTCACTCAAATAAAAGATATAATAGAACATACATTGTTGAAAATATCCTTTGTTACAAACCCGACACTTGACGATTACGTAGAAACAAATAAGGAATCACGCATAATAGCAGAAGAATTAATACAAAGTAAATTACAATTAGAATAAATGGAATCATTTCTTATAAAGGCGGCACAACTAATAGCGGCATTTTCGCTTTTAGTTGTAATCCATGAAGCCGGGCACTATTTTATGGCCAGAATTTTTGGCATCAAAGTTGAAAAATTTTACATATTCTTCGATCCTTGGTTTTCATTGTTTAAATACAAGCCGAAGAAAAAAGAGTCTGCTCCGTCCGACAAATCAACATGGCGCGATACTGAATACGGAATTGGCTGGGTACCATTCGGAGGCTATGTTAAAATAGCAGGAATGATTGACGAGTCGATGGACAAAGAACAAATGGCACTGCCGGCAAAACCCTGGGAATTCCGTTCAAAACCGGCATGGCAACGACTGCTGGTTATGGTTGCCGGGGTTATTATGAACTTTATACTAGCCATAGTTATATATGCCGGTATTGCTTTTTACTGGGGAGAAAAACACATTCCCCTAGATAAAGCCTTCGAAGGGATGAACTATTGCGAAACCGCCAGGGAAATTGGATTTAAAAACGGCGACATACTGCTTTCGGCCGACGGAAAAGAGATTGACGTGACTGAGCCTAACCACGTTATGGACATGCTTGAATCCAAACAGGTAACCGTAATACGCAATCAGCACGATACAGTGACAATAAATATTCCTGAAAACTTTTTATTAAAGCTGAACAACGAGAAATCGCCATTCTACAGCTATCGTATGCCTGTAGTGGTTAAGGATGTATTGCCCGGCGACCCGGCCAAGGCCGCAGGATTCCAGCCTGGCGACCGTATTATACGCGTTGACAACACGGCAGCCGGCGACTATGGCGAATTCACAGAAGCATTGCTTAATAATGCAGAAAAAGAGATACCCGTTACCGTGGTACGCTCTGGAAAAGAAATTGACCTGAATGTGACACCAAACTCCGCAGGCAAGATAGGTATTGCCTTGACTCCTATAACAGACATATATCCTATTGTATCAAAACGCTACGGCTTGGTCGGCTCCATACCCAGGGGCTGGGAAATGGGAACCGAACGACTGTCATCATATGTGAAGTCATTCAAATATGTAGCTACGGCTGAAGGAGCCAAAAGCATCGGAGGCTTCGGAGCCATAGGCAGTCTGTTCCCTGACAGTTGGAACTGGCTAAGTTTTTGGGAAATAACAGCATTCCTGTCGGTAGCGCTTGCTTTTATGAATTTCCTTCCGATACCGGCTTTAGACGGAGGACATATAATGTTCACGTTATATGAAATTATTTCGCGACGTAAACCGAATGAAAAGTTTATGGAGTATGCACAGATTGCCGGGATGTTATTCTTATTTACCCTGCTTATATATGCTAACGGTAACGACATTTACCGGTTCCTGATAAAATAAACATTTAGCAAATTCTCAATTAAAGCGTAACGAATGGGCTTAAATCTGGTTTGTTACGCTTTTGTTTTATACGGCACAACCCTATAACTGAGGAAGAAAGTGACCTTAGCCATTTTTTAACAAAGAATCAATATAAAAACTACAATAAATGTGTAATAAAATTCTATATATTCTTTTGCCTGATTATGCCGCACATGAAGCGGTGTACCTTTCGGAAGCTATTGCTTCCGATGAATTTGCATTGAAAAAAAATCCTAAATATGTAAACAAGGCTGTTGCCCCTACCTTGGAGCCTGTCAAATCAATCGGAGGATTCAGCACAATGCCCGATTATTCTTTTGACACAATGCCCGACGATTATGCCGCATTGGTGCTTATTGGCGGCTTCGGGTGGAGTACGCCGTTGGCCGACAATGTTGTGCCTATTGTAAGAAAGGCCATTGAGAAAGGTAAAATTGTGAGCGCAATCTGCAATGGGGCCTCGTTTATGGCAAAGCATGGTTTTCTCAATTCAGTAAAACACACCGGCAACGGATTGGAACAACTGAGACTATGGGGAGGAGAAAAATATACTAATCCCGACGGATATGTTCACGCCCAGGCTATCAGCGACAAAAACATTGTAACGGCAAACGGATCAGCAACGCTTGAATTTGCTAAAGAACTGCTTTTGTTGCTTGAAAACGACACTCCTGAACGCATCGAAATGTATTATCAGTTCAACAAACAGGGTTTCTGCAACTTATTCCCCGAATAAATTATGGCCTGCACAAATGAATTTATAGAATTTGTATGCGAAACGCTTCGCCCTTTAGGAGAAGTAAGAAGTCGTAAAATGATGGGAGATTACGTTATTTATGTAAATGAAAAGTGCGTAATCACGGCTTGCAACAATAACGCCTATGTAAAGAAACTGCCGTGTATTTCCGAACTTATGTCCACCGCGGAAACAGGCTGCCTGTACACCGGTGCAAAAGAGGCTTATATTCTTGATTTCACCGATTTAAACAAGCTAAGGCATGTGATTGAATTAATTTGGAACGATTTACCTTTTCCCAAACAAAGAAAAAAGAAATAACTATGTTCCTCTAACATTATGAATATAAAAACCATTGAACGAGGCTAGCCTGTACTTTGTGAAACACAAATATAATTGGCATCTTAAGAAAAAACATAGTATATTTGTAACAATGATTCGGTAAAATTTGAGGTTGTTCAGCCTTGGCTAAGCCGCTAACTGAGCCAACCGATGATTTATTTTCTGAATTATTTTGAGATGCGGAGATTTTCCGCAAGTCGAAATAATTGTTGAGGCGAGATAAGATTCAAACATAAGCCGTTTGAACTGCGCTACCGAAAGATCCGGATAATCCTTCCTTATGACCTCTTTGCAGACATTGAGGGCAGTGAAGGAAAGATTGAACGCAAAGTCAAGCCGGGCTTTGTCGCGGGTCTGCTGTGACTGAAGTCCGGTGAACTGCTTGGCATCGCGTATGCCGAACTCAATCTGAAAGCGGGTGCGGTAGAAACCGATGATCTTTTCAGGTCTCATATTGGTGTCGGTAGAGAAGTAAAGAAGAGGGTCTGCGTTTTCAACCGGACAGACCACGATACGGATGTCGCGTT
>SSTG01000160.1 GCA_004801635.1 Muribaculum caecicola
GTCGCCGGCATGCATCCAACGGTTGTTAAATTCTTTGGGCGTGGAGGTAAGGTCGTCGTATTCGTTCTTGAACACGGGGTCGAGACGGATAACGTTACCGAACGAGTATGTGATGTATATGTTAAGGGTTATGCCCTTGTAACGGAATATGTTACCAAACGAACCTACGTCAGTGGGGTCGACAGAACCTGAATATTTGAGGAATTTCAGTTTTTCAGGGTCCGAAGTCTGGAAATAAATTCCTGTAGTAGAGATATTGCCGTCCTGGTCTAGGAACATTGGTATACCTTCTTCATTAAGACCCTTGAACGGAATTGAGAACAGCGAGCGTACAGGATAACCTTCCTGAGCGAAGCCGTTTCCGGCAACAAGGTCCATCATGCGCTTTGTAGTTTTCAGGTCGGTAACCTTGTTCTTGCTGTACGAATATATGAAGTTGGTTGTCCAGCTGAAGTCGCGTGTAACAATGTTGCGTGTTGTCAACGAAAGCTCCACACCGTGCGATTCCATCGAGGCGATATTGCCAAGCTTGCTTACCTGGCCTCCGATACCCTGCGATGTTGCCACACCGATAAGGTCGAAGTTGTTACGCTTATACCAGTCAAATTCCACGTTGATACGATTATCGATAAAGCCTGTAGATAATCCGAGGTTGATTTCGTGTTTCTTTTCGTAGGTCAGGCTCTGGTTAGCCAAATCGTAAAGATACAGCATCGATTCGTTAACACCGGCAAACGGTCGCCAGGCATTGGCTGCCCTGATAATAGAATAGGCGTTGCTTACAGAGGGGCGGTCGCCGGTAAGCGAGTATGATGCACGGAGCGTCATATGCGTCCATGTGGGGTTGAACTGTTCGAACCACGACTCGTTGTGCATGTTCCACGAACCGGAAACGTTCCAAGTAGGCAGCCAGCGCGACGAACGGCTCTTGCCAAGCGAGTTGGTTCCTTCGTAACGGAGAGTACCGTTGATGTTGTAACGTCCTTTGTAAGAATAAGTGGCGTTACCGAAGAATGCGACACTGCGCTGACGGGTATTTTCCAGGGTATAGTAATTTGTATTTTCTTCCAAACCGCGTTTGAATGCCTGGTAGGCGTAATTTGCCACCTCGCCCATAGAGTACTGCATACCCCAGCCGCGGAACCATGTGGAATGACGGTCTACGGAGTTGGTTTCCATACCGGCATACAGGTTCACAATGTGGTTTTCGGCAAACACGTCGTTATATTTGGCGGCGGCACGCATATCCCACTTGAACATGTCGCGGTCGGTACGTTCGTAGATACCGCCGTTAGGAAGTATGCTTATAGGGAAAGCATATGGATTGTCGGGGTCCTTGTAAAGCAGAGGGTTCTTGTCGCGGATTGTCGATGTAGGCATTGCCCTATAAGCCAGAGCCTGGTTCGAGTCATCCTTGATAAAGTGTTCCTGCTGGGTGGTAGTTTTCTGAACACCGGCAAGTAAAGAGAGTTCAACTTTACGTATAGGCTTGTATGTGAGCACTCCTGTCAGACGGAAGTCGTTCACGCCAAGTTCTATATAGTTGTTATCTAATTCGTGGAGAATATTGAACGGGGCGTACATGCGCGTATAAAACGCATTAGGGTCGAGCGTACGCGACGTATTCATTGAATAAGAATAGGGGTTGATGTCGAAGTCGCGCTTAACTTCGCCCGACACCATGTCAACCTCGCTACCAAGCGTGCCCGGAGCCTTCTGGTTACGGAACGACGCGTTAGAGATAAGGTTGAACGAAACCTTGTCGGAAATATTATAGGTTGAGTTCAGGTTGGCAGTGTAACGCTGAACGTTGCTAGACTTGTACCACCCCGGGTCGAACATGGCACTGGCCGAAACATAGGTCTGCGCCTTTTCCGTACCTGTAGAAATTGACACCGAGTGGTTGTGCATAACTGCATTGGAAAACAGGATGTCGAACCAGTCGGTATTGCGGTATTCGGCAGCACGCAGATAATTCGCACGGGCTTCAGGCGTGTTGGGAAGCGCGAACTGGCCAGTTACAGGATCGTATTCAGACATCATCTGATACATCTTTCCATAAACACCGCTCGATGCAGCATTGGCTATTTCAGCATAATTCAGATAGCCTTTGTTTGCAAGTTCCTGATATACGCTCATCTGATCCTGCGAGTTCATTATGTTGAAATCGCGGTAGCTGGGCTTGAGACGCAGTGAATATTCACCGGTATAGCTTATAGAGCTGTGACCGGCCCTACCGCGTTTTGTTGTCACAACAATCACACCGGCCATGGCGCGCGCACCGTAGATAGATGTAGCAGAACCGTCCTTAAGTATATCAAAGCTTTCAATGTCGTCGGCGTTAAGGCCGGCGATAGCGGAAGAAATAAGGGTTTCGGCATTACCTGACGACAGCTCGTCGGCCGATACTTCCATAACGTCTTCCATAATCACACCGTCAACAACCCAGAGCGGCTTAGAGCTACCGTAGATAGATGTAGCACCGCGCACACGTATTTTGGGAGCTGTACCGAACGTACCCGATACATTCTGCACCGACACACCGGCTGCGCGTCCTTCGAGCGAACGTGATATGTCGGCCATACCGCCTATGCGCGCCGACTGGGCATCAACCTTGGTGGCAGCACCGGTAAAAAGACGCTTATCCATTTTCTGCATACCGGTAACAACTACCTCGTCAAGCTCTGTCGAACTTGACTCCATCACGATACGCATAGGAGCGCTTTGGACTTTTACAACAACTGTTTTCATACCCACATACTTAACTTCGAGCTGCGAATTAGCCGAAGGAGCTGTAAGTGCGAATTTACCATCAAGGTCCGTTGCAACAGCAATGTTCTGCCCTTTCACGGCTACAGTCGCGCCAATAAGGGGCTCGTCGTCGCCGGCAGAGAGAACAACGCCGGTCACCCTGATCTCGGCGAATATCCCTATGCTAACGCACAGACCTAACAACAACAGCAATAATCTTTTTTCCATAAATTAGTAAATATGATTGATAATAACTCTATAAAATTCTGCACTGCGATATTTCCGGTTCAGAGAACGGTTTGGAAGCCGGTTTCCGAAAACCCTTGCTCTCAATAAATTAAAAACCTCGCTAAACAAATATAACTCCTCGGTTGCACCAGCCCCGATGAGTTAACTTATTTTAGTTAAAATCTTTCTGAAACTAAAATTGCTTACATTTTTAAGAACTCATATAGCAAAGTTAAGCAAAAATTAGCAAACAGACAAAGAAACATTGCATATTTAACACAATAATTTTAAAGTTTGCATTTTAAAGGCAAATATACTTACACTTTAGCACCAATCTAACACATACAACACATCCTGCAACAAAATACGGCAAACAACCTGCCACACAAACCTCAGAATGCATACACAGGCCGGTTTCACATTGTAACCTACATTCGCAGACAGTTTAAAATTCACAACGAATATGAATTTTTGCAAAAAGCACACCAACATCAGCAAGCGACCTGGACAAGCTAATTTTCAGCAAATTACAACATAAGCCCCATTTGTTTTCAAAAAAAATTCCGGAGGCCGTAATAAGCCTCCGGAACAATGTGTTTTACACCTTATTGTGATTATTAACTTTAATTAATACGGTCCGGACACAACTACATGACGTAAAATCACGTTACATTTTCCGCTTTATTTTCGGGAAAAGCTTTCTGAAACGCACCAGCGGCTGCGTTATACGTCCGCCGGCAATAATTACAGTAACGGCCGAAAGGATAAGCACCATACCGGCAACCTGGCGCGGCGTAAGGATGTCGCCAAACACGGCCACGGCAACAAATATGGCAACAACAGGTTCCAAAGCTCCCAAAATGGCAGTCGGGGTAGGCCCTATGTATTGAATAGACAGCGTGGTGCAGAAGAAAGAAACAGCAGTTGGAAGCAACGCCAAAGCCAAAAGGCAGCCCCACATACACCATTGCGACGGCAATGTAAGCATTCCGTTGAAAAGTATACGCACCGCAAACACCGACACACCGAAAAGAAGCACATAGAAAATAACCTTCAGCGTCGGTATGTCCCTGAACCTAGGCCGGTTTATAGCAACAATGTAAACAGCATATGCTGCCGACGAAAGCATAACCATCCATATACCGGTAGCCGACAAACCGGCCCCGGCCGCCGTACGGTTCAGCATCATAATTCCAACCAGCGTAACCGCTATACACACAACCGTCACCGGAGGCAGACGCTCGCCATAACGGAAAGCCATAATCAACGCCACCATTACCGGATATACGAACAGCAACGTGGATGCCACACCGGAATCCATATAATTATACGAAAGAAAAAGCAGCAGCGAGGAAAGGGCCACTACCACACCAAGCACGGCCAGCTCCGCCAAACGCCCTGATGCCAGGCTGAACGAATGTCCGCGTATACGGAGCAGCAACCCCATTACGGGTATCGCCATCATATAGCGGAAAAACAGTACCGAATCGGCATCCATGCCGTCGGCATAAAGCGGAAGCGCAAACAACGGGTTCATACCATAGGTTGCCGCCGCTATAGCGCCGAGTATATAGCCCTTGGCCTTATTTGAAAGCAACATAACTTTTATCAAATTTTCTTTATATTAATCCCGGACGGGCACTACCAGCCGGAACCCCGACTGAGAATAGGCAAACTCCACCAGCCCGGAAGCACACAGCCGCACAACAGCCTGACACGCACTTTCGGCACTAACATGGCACAACCGGCCAACCCCGTCCGGGTCAACGCCGTCAACGCCGGCCTCACGCACCATGGCAAGAAGCTGCGAGTCGAAATCAGAAAACAACTGCGGCAGGCCGTTAGCAGCCATGGTTTTCCATGCACGCACCATGAGCGGATGGGCAACAATATTTTCGTCGTGCACACGGAAATAAGCCCTAAGCCTTCCGTCGGCCTCTCTACAATACACCGGCCGTTTATCGCTTTTGGCTAT
>SSTG01000161.1 GCA_004801635.1 Muribaculum caecicola
GGTATTGGTACGACATCCTTTCAAAATTGGAGAAAGAGGGGCTGACCTCAGAGCAAATATTCTCTAACGTGGCACTAATACAAAATGTGCCTTACGCATCTGTAAAGGCAAAAGACCTTCCGAAAGGTTGTATTCTGCCTTCTCAGATGTTTGCTAAAAAGATGATACGGTATATTGCCGATTACAAAGACGCTATCTTTGTCGTGCCGCGTGCCGTCAAAAAATGGAAGACGTTGCTTGGCTCTACATGGACTCGGCTTGAAGAAGAAGGACGGATTGTCATCGGCAGAAATCCCCTCAACCAGCATCTGACCGAGAAAAATCTCGGAACGGAGAATTATCAGAAAATAATCAATCATCTAAAAGGCTGATAGTATGGACTTGAAACAAACCTTAAAAGCACTCTTGGTTGGCTTTTGTTTCGGATTTGGATTGACGTGGCTACTTGCCATAATCATTCCGTTCACTATGGGAACGAACAATATCGGTCAATTCCTGCGCGATTGCGGAGGAGATATATTCTCAACCGCTATCTTCATAGCCTTCCTAATGAGTTTATTTTGGTTAATAGGAGCTGCAAGTGGACATAAACGTAGAAAAAGAGAAGCACTTGAGGAAGAAATGAGAGAATATTTCCGTCGGCAAAACGAAGTTACACCAAAACGTAACTCTCTTTGTTATATATGAAGTTATGTTTATTCAAAAGAAAACTAATCAAAGTGCCAAATGATAGACAATATAAAACTTTATTTTGCTGCCAATTTATTCAACGGCAATTTTGAAAAATGCAGATTGCGAGAGAAAAAAGAGTCAAGAACGGAATGGACACTAAGAAACCCACTAAACAATGCTCATATATCAGTATGGCAACACTCTAATGGAGTAGTCACCATGAAAGGTAGCTTGCGCAAGTGGTACTACGGAGATTTCAGCACTAAGGATTTGACTTTATCACATTTTATTGATGCAACAAAACAGATTGCCGAATTGCTTAATGTCCCTTTAGGCGTATTCAACAAGGCAAAAATTTCTCAAACGGAAATCGGATTAAATGTCCCAACCTCTATCCCATTCTCAGAATTGAGTAAAAAAATTGTGGCGTATGGAACTCATCGCAAAAGAAAGGTCAGAGGAAAAGGCATGACAAAAGATAACTTCGGTACAATTTATTTTGGAGAACGTGATTGTGAATTCCGATTAAAAATATACGACAAGAGCAAGGAGATTGCAGACAAAGATATATTGTCGGAGGGCGATGCAATCTCTAATATACTCCGAATAGAATTTACCCTTGATGACAAGGACGCATTCAAACGTAAAAGTTTACCTCAAATAGCCGATATAAACGGATTGATAATGCACTGGGCTAAGCTTTACGAACTATGGGCAGAGGAAGTTGGCAGAATTGTTTTACTAAACAATATACCAGACTGCGGAGATATGGATTTGCAAGATAGGCTTTTTGCTGAAGCCTTAAACAACTATTCTTGGAAAGAGAATATCAGGAACTTTGAAGAATATATCGTGGAGCATTACGAGGAAAAAACTATATCTAAATGGAAATCGGATATGTATAAGAGGATAAATTACCTTTTGGACAATTACAGTGGCTCAAATGAATATTGCAAAATAAATTTTTACAAGGATATAACACGCTATCTCATTGATTTGAAGGATAATGGAGAAAAAGTTAGTATTCCTCTAATGGTAGCTCTACTGCATTCCAATACAAGATATATATCCAAAGGAGAATTCCAAGACGAACCGAATAATAAGGGGGAATAATAACCTAAAACAATAAATCCCTTATTGTAAAACCATTAGTATAATGATAACTGTAGCATAATTGCTATTGATTGATAATAAAGGATATTATCATTGCAGAATGACTATTGTAATACTGATAACTGCAAAAGAAATTATAAAATTGTCCGTCAGCGAGAAAAGAGAGTAAGTTTGAACTCTGGTTATTGCTATCCCCCTCAAAAATTTGACGCGCTACAATCCGATTACTCATGAAATCTGACAAGAATATTGTTCAACCGTTTTTAAGCGTTGTAGCCGCGTTTTTACAGCATAAACCATAACTTAACTACTTCCGCTGTTAAAGTGGCTTAGAATGCTTGCTATCCACCCAAATCAAGAGGTTGAGATTTTTTTCAATCAGACTAAACGTTTATAGAACCATTTTATTAATTTTGTAGTGATTTTGATTGAACGTAGGAGTATGTTTAATATCCGCTCATTTGTTCGGGTGTCCGTTACCGACTTTTTACCAGTTTGTACTCGGATGGGTTAACTTGTTTAATTTCACTAAATCTCTGAGCATTATGAAGACATTAGGTAACTTTTTTGAACGGTGGGCATTTGGCGGACTGGGTGGTTAATGCTCGAAAAGAATGCGCGGTAAAAGCAAATGCCAAAATCAATAGCTTCGCCATGAGGGTTCGACTCCCTTGCCGCCCGCAAATCAGAGGACAAGATTTTTCTTGCCCTCTTTTTTATGTCAGCACCCCTATCGTCGCCCCTCCATTTGGCAGGAAGTTAGTAAAAGTGTTTATTCCAACGTGTTATTTTCATAGTTTTAAGACTAAATAAGGCATATTCTAAAGCCATGAATTACTTCATAAGTAATTTTGCACTACATAAATATCAAAACTATGAGAATCCTTATATTTATACTGACAACACTTGCATGTATAGCCACATCTGCACAAAACGCAACTACCGACACCATTAAATCAACAGAATTGAACGAAATTATAGTGCATGGCGAAAAACCCCATGTCAAAAGTAAAGACGGTATAATGGTAGTTGATCTGGTTTCCATTGTGAAAGACAAACCTGTTACCAACATTTTTGAAGCTTTGAGTTTCCTGCCCGGCATTACCAATAATGACGGATCTATAGGTCTTAGCGGTGCATCAAGCGTTACTGTAATATTGAACGGAGAATTAACAGACATGCCTGTAAACAGCATATATCAGCTCCTATACACAATTCCGGTAAGACGCTTGAAAAATGTAGAAATAATGTATACTGCCCCGGCCAAATATCATGCCGACGGTGCGGTAATCAACATTGTGCTAAAAACACCCAATCCAATCGACGGGCTCATGGCCGAGGCACGTATAGGCTATAATCAAGCCCATTATGCATCGTATGGCAGTGCACTGTCGGCCACATATGCTGTCAAAAACTGGACTTTCGACATTAACTATAACTTATCCAAATCAAACATATGGAACAACGAACATTCATATTCCAACCACCTTTATAACGGCATACAAACAATGATTGATGAAGATTCGCGAAGAAGCAACTATAGCCTATCAAATATCATTTATGCTTCAACCGGATATAATTTATCATCCAAAAGCAACATAAAACTAACATATAGCGGCCAGATTACTTCTGACATCAGTGCCAAAAGCACTACATTTAGCAACCTTGGCAACTACATTAATAATATAAAATATCTTTCACCAATATGCTACCATTATGTTGTTTTGCGCTATTCGTCACCATTTGGCATGACAATCAGCGGAAATTACACAAATTTTCAAGAAAACCGTACGCAACACCTGTTCACGTTGCCTACACGCGCCGATATGGCAATAGCATCTAACAGACAGCAAATTAACTGCTATCATATTTACATTGACCAAGTACACGACATCAATGACTGGCAATTAGGTTACGGCATAGAATACCAGCATTCCGACGACCACAGTAGTCAGAATTATGAGCTGCCTACACAACCCGGATTTAACGGAACAACAAAAGAAGATGTAGCCGACGCATATATCAGCATACAGCACACTTTTCCATGGGGCCTGTCATTCAATGCCTCTGCAAAAGGCGAGTATTATCACAACATATACAAACATAACTGGAACTTTATACCGCAGTTCGGGGCAACATACTACAAATCGCCGAAAAACATATTACAGCTAAATTTTACCACACAAAAAATTTATCCGTCTTATTGGGAACTTCGTGGAGGAACGAGCTATCTCAACAACTACAGCAAAGTGGCCGGCAACCCAATGCTCCAGCCATATCTAGACTATTCCGGACAATTATCCTACATATTTATGCAAAAATATGTGGCCACAATTTATGTCCAATATGCAGACAAAGCCACCGTACAGCTTCCATACCAGTTACCCGATGAATTAAAATTAGTTTATCAAACAATCAACATGAACTACAAACGCACTATAGGACTGAATTTCAACATACCGTTTGACATTAACCACATATGGAACGCAACAACAACATTAAATGTGTTCAATCAAAAGGAAAAGGCCGACTGTTTCCATGATATAAGCTTCAACAACAAAAAATGGATTTTTTATGGAGCGTTGAACAATAACATACGCTTCAATCAAAACTGCCCGGTATCACTATCTGTTGATTTCGCATATATTTCGCCCTCTATCCAGGGCATAGCCAACCTATCGGACATGTGGAAGTTAGATGCAGGTATAAAATACACGTTTGGTAAAAAACAATGTTGTGAATTAAACCTTAAAGCAAACGATATTTTTAACCGTTGGTCACCTGCCATGACAATAAACCATGCAGGGCAAAACTACCGGATGAAAATTCACAAAATGACACAGAACGTCAAGCTAACGTTAATATGGCGTTTCAACGGATTTAAGCCCAAAGACACATCTTTCGATACCTCTCGCTTTGGAACAGGCAAATAACCCTGAGCAGACAATATCACACCCCTTTCCTACCCTAGATTGCGGATGCCATACGCAACATAATTAAAAAAAGCCTAAACGGTGTGCCGTATTTTACCGTTTAGGCTTAAATTATTACTAGAAACTTTTATTCAATGATT
>SSTG01000162.1 GCA_004801635.1 Muribaculum caecicola
ACGGAGTTGGCGGCGAAGCATGCGGCGAAATTGCCAGCCGTATCGTGGCCGACACTCTTGGCAAATACATAACCAAGTTTACCAACGACGGCTGCGACCTTACCAAAGAAAGGTTTGGACATGCGCTCAACGAAGCGGCCAAAGCATTGAACGAATCCGTTGACGACGGTTCGCCCCATATGTCAACCACCATAACAGCCCTTCATTTCAACAACAGCAATGTAATTGTTGCACATATGGGCGACAGCCGCATATACCAGGTCAGACCCGGTATTGGAATTATTTATAGAAGCAACGACCATTCACTTGTAAATTCGCTTGTTCATAGTGGCAATATAACCCCACAGGAAGCAATTAACCATCCGAAATCAAACTACATAACGCGCTGTATGTCGCCACTACAGCCCGGAGCCTATCCAACACCAGCCGATGTCCTGACAATTACCGACATAGAACCGGGTGATTGCTTCGTTCTATGCACTGACGGAGTACTTCATTGCATCAATGACGAGCAACTGGCAGAAATATTGTCGCAACCGGATGCCACCGATAAAGAGGCCTGTTCGCTAATAGCCGGACTGTCAGCCAACAGCAGTGACAACAACACAGCTATAATGGTGCGGGTGAAAAGTATACCGGAACAATTAGAAACTATTGAAATAAATAGCGGACAAGGCACTTCCGCCATAGACAGCCGCGACCCGGCCGAATCCTGCACAACAACAATAATATCGCCGGAATCACAAGCCGACACAATAACCGAAATCGCTCCGGAACAGGAAATTCCCCAAAGAAAAGGACTGTTCGGCTGGTTAAAAAACATGTTCTAAAACAAACGCTTCAATTATAAAATGGATCAAAGAGTAGCATCACAGGCTTTACCCGTCAAAACCATAATAAAAGGTAAAAACAAATACATGGTAGAAAAAGTGCTTGGAGCAGGAGGCTTCGGCATAACCTACCGCGTTGTGACTTATCATGGAAACATAGCTATAAGGTTTGCCGTAAAAGAGTATTTCCCGTCAAATATGTGCGAACGCATTGACGGACGGCTTAGCTACTCAGGCCCGGTAAAAGCCGATGTTGAAAACGGTCTGGACAGTTTTATATCGGAAGCTGAACGCTTGAAATCGCAAAACATACATCACCCTAACATAGTAGGCATAAACGAGGTGATAAGGGCCAACAACACCGCCTATTACGTTATGGAGTATATCAATGGCCGAAACGTTCGCGACTACCTTATGCTGGAACGCAACCACAGGCCATTGCCCGAAGACGAGGCTTTAGAACTAATCCGGCCGGTTATGGCAGCCATTGCGCTGCTACACAGGCATAAAGTTACCCACCTCGATATAAAGCCTGACAACATAGTCCTTTCACCGGTGGAAGACAGCGACGGACTACGCCCCGTGGTAATTGATTTCGGCCTGTCGAAACATTACGATGAAAAAGGCAATGCCACATCAAAAGTAAAATTTATAGCATGCAGCCCCGGATATGCACCCAATGAGCAATATCAGGATGGTGGCATATCCACCTTTACACCACAGGCCGACGTGTATGCGCTGGGGGCCACATTATTCTTTATGCTCACCGGCCACGACCCTGCTGTTGCAGCCAATATTTCACGCGACAAAGTACTGGCGGCTCTGCCAACCACAATCAGCGAAAAAACACGCATGGCAATAGCAGATGCCATGCGTCCCGACAAAACAGAACGTACTCAAACAGTTACACAGTTTGCATCAAACCTTGGCATCAAGCTTGACTCATCTTCCGAAAGCAACCTTACCGTACCGCTGTCGCTTAGCAGCGGCCCGTCAATTAAAGACTGGTTTCTGGCAAACATAGGGAAAGGCCTGGCCCTGGTTGCATTGTTAGCAGCTGTAATAGCTGTTATCGCGTACATATCATACGGAAATTCTGAAAAAGAAACCGTTGTAAACCCTGTACCCACTGACACTACTTCCATTACCACGCAGCAACCCGACTCTATAACGACCATACCCCAGCAACAACCCACAAACACACAAAACCAACAGCCTGCGGCCCCAGTACAGACACAGCCGCAACCCGTACAGACACAACAAACCACAACACAACCGGCTCCGGCAGCACCGGCAGTCACCACCGGCACTCTGTCTCTTAATTACGGATCATACAAAGGCGAAATTAAAAGTAAAAAGCCTCATGGAGAAGGCTCTATTTATTTCAACCGTAGCCACACGTATTACGACACGCCTGTTGAACCAGGCTACCGCCTGGAAGGTACATTTGAAAACGGACAGCTTATAATAGGAAAACTGTACGGAGCAGACGGCAGCAAACTTCAAACAATAATGCCCTAGCAAACATGAACATAAAAAATATACTTTATCTAATATTGCATCTGTCTCTGGCATTAACGTGTCAGGGACGCAGCGTTATTACACCGGCCGAAGCTGAGGCTACACTAAACAAGACACTTGCCGCCAAATTCGGTACAGACACCCTGACAGACGGAGAGCATCTGTTTTCAATCGATTCAGCGAGTGTAGCCATAATCAACACCACCGGCGGAAAAATAACTTCTGCCAGAAGGAATTTATTCTGCCCTGATTTGCTTTCAACTATCTACGGGCCCTCATTGCGCTATCTTGAAGAAGCCGCATTATACAACGCATTAGGCATACCCAATCCACGTTTCGACAATATTACATTCACCATAGGCACATGGCTGGATATCAATACTAAAAGCAAACTGGAAATAGGCGTACCCGACAACAACGAGATCCATGTAACATGGTTGGCAGACTCAACAAAAGAAACCTCCTTGTTCTTCCCAATACAATATCAAGATATTCTGGGGGACAACAGGACCGAGATAGAAAATAAATTAATAAAAAAACTCAGAGAATCCAGAGCCTATGCCAGCAGCATAACAGAGCCAGACGAAACCAAACTGCAGACTGCAGACAGCATAATAATGGTGCTTCCAGGCTCGCACTACACCCTGCCGGAAGTAAACGCAAATCTTTATTTTATAAAAGACACGTCTGACACTACCACGCACTACAAACCTGTATACTCTACTTCATATCCTGTCGAGTCATTGGCAAACATGCTGGTAGGCGCTGTTCCAAAAGGATGTGAGGCATCCATCGAACTCACCGTCATAAAGCACAAATATGGAGAAAAAGAAACACTCCAAATCCCGTTGGCACAACTCCAGTCTGTTATGGGGTTAACCGACGGGTGCACCTCGTTCTGGGGGGTTGAGGAAATTGACGGCGGCAACATAAAAGGAACACTGTTCTTCTACAACCAACTTCAAGGCTACGACCACGTGCTGCGGATTTCGGTACCGATAAAAGAAATTGGCACCGAAAAAGTTACATTAAAAGGAAGAATAAGCCTTTATGTGCCCACTTCAAACGTTCAAAACCTGTTCGAACCATACAAAACAAAATCACCCGATGAACGCATCAAAATTAAGTAAGATATTTCTAACCATAATTATAGGAATAACAACCTTAAACGTCATGGCCGATGTAAGGGAGGAAATAAACGCGATAAAACTTGATGAAAAATACCTGTTTGCCGAGGCCACCGATGCCGAACCAAACAAAGCATTCGAAAGTGCCCTGTACGAACTTACAATTATAATAAACGACGTGCGCAGTAGCAAGGGAAAAAATACAATCGAACCACGCGACATTATGGGCATGGCCGAGCAAAAGTCATATCCACGTGGAAACAAAACACACTCATTTGTATATCTACCTACAGAAAAAGCATTGAGCGTCAAACCGCGTGCAAACAAAGACATAGCTATCGTACAAACACATAAACCCGACTCTGCAACAAATACGGCAGTAGTAGGGATGCCAGATTCCGTTGTACCGGAAACTGTACAACAAGTAGCACCACACACTTTCGCAACCACCCATAGCAACAACGGAGCAGTTTCTGTATCGGCCCGTATATGCGAGTACGAAATGGCAACAGAAGCAAATATGGCCCTTAAAAAATATAAAAACGAAGGCTCTATATCACAATTTGCCCGCGCTCATTCTATTGATGAAATTCCAAACGACGCACACCTACTCCTTTTCGACCGCAACCGCGTAATTCAGGCTGTACTCGGCCCCGACAACGGCTCGGGACGGACAAACCTTCGTACCAAACAGCCCGACAACCTTAACAATTACCACCAAGTAGCCATAATATGGTATAAATAAAAGCCATAAAAACAGAACCAAAAACAACACAGCAAAATATAACCATAAATATCTATGAAGAGAACATTACTTTGTCTTGCCATTATTCTAGCCACAGTAACCGCTTCAGCCGCAATCACATTCAGGTTCACCCCCGGAACAATACAGAATGCCGCAACCAAGCAGCGAATGGAACGCAATGCGTCGGCGCTGCTGTCAGAAATCGATGCTGCCGGCCGGGCATCGCGACAGCTCAACCTGTCCTCTTTAGAAATGGAACCCGGGGCCAAAGCACGCCTTAACGCACTATGGGAAAACCTTCATTTCATATGCGAGGAACCAAGCATTATATCACGATGCCTTAACGATGCACAGGGCTACCAGATACGCGGTGTGCAGATAACAGTAAAACCGCTTGACGCATCGTATACACAATCAGTTAACCGCGAACTCACAATAAGCTTTAACCGCACTGGCATAATAACCGGTGTGCGCCCGGCAATGGAGAATCAGGAAGACGTACGCAAAGTGCTCGGTGGCGGAAGCGCCGTAACAGACATGGCACAGCGACGCGAAATACTTAAGTTTGTCGAAGACTTCCGATGCTACTACAACGAACGCGACATATCTTCGCTGAACAAAATATAC
>SSTG01000163.1 GCA_004801635.1 Muribaculum caecicola
GTTCAAATATAAGCGACGAATTAAACATTTCATCGGCATTTTCCTGATAGGGAAAAATCCATTTGTCCTCGCCACGGCGCACACTAGGCCAACGCTTTATTGTGTCGGCAGCACTCACTCCGCGATACTTGAAGTCGCGTATAATGCGCCTGAGCAGGCGGTTGTCGGTAGTAGGCACCCAGTTATGGTCGTCAATAGATATTGTTGTAAGCGCCGACACATAAATAAGGAACTTTTTTTCCGGTTCTATACCCGCCGACAGTTCCGGATTAAGCCCGTGAATACCTTCTATAAGCAACACGCTGCGCGACGAAAGCTTCAACCGGTTTCCTTTGTACACACGCTGGCCCAGCTCGAAATTATAAGTGGGCAACTCTACTTCCTCACCGGCAAGAAGCCTCGACAAATCGTTATTGAACGTAGCAAGGTCAAGCGCGTGAATCGATTCATAGTCATACTCCCCGTTTTCGTCAAGAGGCGTATTGACACGGTTTACAAAGTAATCGTCAAGCGAAATCATGCATGGCTCCAGCAAATTTGTAGTGAGCTGTATAGCAAGGCGTTTTGTAAACGTTGTCTTGCCCGACGACGACGGCCCGGCTATAAACACAATCTTAGCCCCACCTTGCTGATAACGTTCAAGTATACGGTCAGATATACGGCCTATACGTTTGTCGTGCATAGCCTCGGCCACATTTATAAGCATCGGTGTGTCGTGGTGTCGCACGGCTGTATTAAATGTACCGGCATCGTCCACACCAATAACGCGGTTAAAGGCCAGATAATCTGTAAAAGCCTTGTATAGCTTTTCCTGAGCCTTCGGTGTCGACGGCATGTCGAGCCTCTTTGTGTCCGGACCCATAAGCAGGAGCCCGTCTTTAAAAGGCTCCAGATTGAACACGGGACACATTCCCGTACTGGGTGCCAGACATCCGTAAAAACTGTCGGCAACCCCGTCGAGCACGTAATAAACCGTGTACAGCTCGCCAAGCGTGTCAAGCAACCGAACCTTGTCGGCCAGGCCCTGACGCTCAAAAATTTTCGACACGTCGGATGTAAGCCGCTCCTTGCGCATTATGGGCAAATCAAGCCTAACAAGTTCCGACATCTGCTGTTTCAATGCATCTATCGTTTCGGCATTAACACCCGGGAACCTATCGCCGGTCAGGCGGCAGTAATATCCCTGCGCAATGGAATGTTCCACCACCAGCCGGGTTCCGGGATATAGTTTTTCAAGCGCACGGTACAGCATCATAACCAGCGTGCGCACATAAACCTTGCGTCCGTCGTCGGTCGATGCCGAAAGAAATTCCACCTGTTTTGGGGAAAAGAGAGGAAACTGCAAGTCTTCCGTCTTGTTGTTCACACGGGCACATATAGGGGTATCGGCAATTTCATCCTTCAAATCCCGGTATATGTCAATCAGTGTGTCACCGCCGTTAAAGTCAACATAACGGCCAACATTTTTCACAAAAACTTTCAGTTGCGCACTCATAAACTACTTGGTATGTATATTGTTATCAGCAAAATATATCATGTGTACGGCTGCCTCGGCGGCTTCTGTACCCTTGTTTCCAAGCGTACCGCCGGCGCGGTCAAGTGCATCCTGAAGGCAGTCAACCGTAAGCACTCCAAATATAACAGGCACGGCACCCCGGGTGTTCAATTCCGTAATACCTTGCGTAACGCTTTGGCAAACATAGTCGAAATGAGGCGTCCCACCCCTTATCACGCAACCCAGCACTATGACAGCGTCGAATTTGGCCGACAAGCGCGCGGCGGCAAAGGTGAGTTCTACTGCTCCGGGGACTTCGAAAATCTCATATTCCACACCTTCCTTGGCTAGCAGCCCTGCCGCTCCAGCACAAAGAGCATCGGTTACAGCGGCATTCCATAATGTTTTAACTATTGCCACACGCTTTCCACCGTGCAGTTTCGGCAACGAGGCCGTAGGCGAACTTTGTTCTAATGCTGTTGACATAACTTTTTATTATTTTATCACATACGTGCAGCTATTTCCGACACAAAGGCGTTTAAGGCATCGGTTGTCGTCATAGCTATTGTTTCATGATTTATTGAAGATAAAGCCAGTGTTTCGGCAATTGCGCCCAATACTTCCGGCATACGGCTAAAGTTGCCGGCAACCGAAGCCGACATACCCTGCAAACCGAACATTTCTATCCGTTCGTCGGCAATGTTCAGCATGCGGTCGGCATGAAAGCCTACACGCTCCTTAAAAGCCTGCTCTGCATTTTCACAGCCAAACAGCAACTTTAAATCGGAATTACAGGTAACAATCAGGTCGGAATTCTCCAGATTGTCCAGTATCACCGGCATATATCGTGTTATACGGTGGGCCAGCCATGGCGAAAAGTCGGGAACATACACAACCATTGCACGACGGTCGCGGGCATACCGCAGAATTTCTGCTACTTGTCCGCTTACACGTGGCTCGAGCACATACGTCCCTCCGTATACCACCACACTGTCCACATCAATGCGTGGCCATATAACCGACATATCCTCAGCCGGATATGTTCCATAAGCTACTGTATTTTGCGGCAGGTCGAAAAGCAGGTGTGTGGCAGAACTGCCCTCGGTGAACACGTCAACCGAACGCGATCCTACACCGCACGATTCGAGTTGCGACAATATTATATCACCAACACAGTCGCGGCCGGTCTCACTTACAAAATCAGTCTGTATGCCACGACGCGAAACTTCGCATGCCGCACGCAGTAAAACGCCTCCGGCAACAGGCTCGTGGACACACTGCCCGTTAAACGGTATTTCAAGGAAACTTTCACCTATAAATACCGCCCTTCTGTATTCCTGAGGCCCTACAGGCGCAACATGTTTGTTATCAGTTGTGTTCATCTGCATTCGGCAAGATACCAGTTCCGCGCGACACAGTACCCAGATATCCGCCATGATGGCGCAATGCATACTGACGGCGGTCAAAACCTATGAGGGTCATAAGGTTTACCACCAGCACGTCGCCAATAACGGTCATCATTGTTGTTGACGTTGTTGGTGTAAGGCCTAACGGACACACTTCCGGGGCTCCGCCGGTAGACAATGTAACGTTGGCAAGACGGCCAAGTTCGCTGTCAGGATTACCGGTAATCACAATAAGCGGCAACTGCGGATAAAGGTTGTGTGCCAGATGCACCAGTTCTATTATCTCGTTAGTTTTTCCAGAATTGGAAATAAGGAGCATCACGTCGTTCGACTGAAGCACGCCCAGATCGCCGTGCTGCGCTTCCGACGGATGCAGGTTCACGGCCGGAGTGCCTGTCGACGAAAACGTAGTGGCTATATTCATTGCAATCTGGCCGGCCTTGCCCATGCCGGATGTTACAAGCTTGCCGCCAAGCTGATGCACGTGTTTGTGTATCAGCCCGACGGCACGGTCGTAAGCATCAGAGACAGGTATGTTCAATATTGCCTGGCTCTCTTGCCGGAGTATCTGCTCCATTATTTGTTGTACAGGAGTCATTTATCTAGAATTCAGCGTTATTAGGTGTGCGTGGGAAAGGTATTACGTCGCGGATATTGGTCATGCCCGTAACAAACAGCACAAGGCGTTCAAACCCCAGGCCGAAACCGGCATGCGGAACCGTGCCGAAACGGCGTGTGTCAAGGTACCACCACATATCTTTCATAGGAATACCTAGTTCTTCGATACGCTGCAACAGTTTGTCGTAGCTTTCTTCTCGTTCCGACCCCCCGATGATTTCGCCGATAGAAGGGAACAGCACATCCATGGCGCGAACAGTACGGCCGTCCTCGTTCTGCTTCATGTAGAAAGCCTTTATTTCTTTCGGATAACCAGTCAGGATAACCGGGCGTTTGAAATGTTTTTCAACCAGGTAGCGTTCGTGCTCGCTTTGCAGGTCCACGCCCCATTTAACCGGGAATTCGAACTTGTGACCCGATTTTTCAAGTATTTCTATGCCTTCGGTGTAAGTAAGCCTGACAAAGTCTTGCTCAAGCACATGTTCCAGGCGTTCAAGAAGTTCTTTATCGTAATGCTCTGCAAGGAATTCTATATCGTCGCGACAGTTGTCGAGGGCATAGCGTATACAGTATTTTAGAAAATCCTCAGCCAGGTCCATGTTGTCGTCTATGTCATAGAAAGCCATTTCCGGCTCTATCATCCAGAATTCCGACAAGTGGCGCGGCGTATTCGAATTTTCGGCGCGGAAAGTCGGCCCAAAAGTGTAAATGGCACCAAGGGCAGTTGCACCAAGTTCGCCTTCAAGCTGTCCGGATACGGTAAGAGCTGTCGGCTTGCCGAAAAAGTCCTGCGAATAATCAACAGCACCGTCTTCCGTTTTCGGAAGGTCGGACAATGGAAGCGTGGTAACCTGGAACATAGCCCCGGCACCCTCGCAGTCACTTCCTGTAATAAGCGGAGTGTTCAGATAATAGAATCCGCGTTCCTGAAAAAAGCGGTGTATGGCAAAAGCCAGCGCGCTACGCACACGCAAAATAGCGCCAAAGGTGTTTGTACGCGGACGCAGGTGCGCCTTTTCACGAAGGAATTCCAACGTGTGGCCTTTTTTCTGAAGCGGATACGTGTCAGGGTCGGCCGTACCGAATACCTCAAGAGCCCGGGCCTGCACTTCCACGCTCTGTCCTTTGCCCATTGATTCAACAAGCATACCCTCAACCTTAATCGAGGCTCCGGTAGTTATGGGCTTGAGCTGTTCGTCGGTAAAATTCTGCATATCGAAAACAATCTGCAGGTTTTTAACC
>SSTG01000164.1 GCA_004801635.1 Muribaculum caecicola
TTTCTACACAGATCCGAATTTCGGAGTAAAAGACAACACGATTTCGATGTTTGACTTCCACAATCTACTGACTGAAGCCAACAAGAGCAGTTACATCGACAGCTATCTGCAAAGAGCCGTCAACGCTACCGAAGTGGCAGTCGGCATCAACAACGCTCTGCATGGCGATTCAAAATACACTTGGTTCTTGGGCTGAGTGCTTATTGATTCCTGAAAAATCGGGCATTCCTCAATTTATGAGGAGTGTCCGATTTTCTTTCCTGACACTCTTAATAATCAAGTGAAAACTTCAATTTTACGGACATGAGTACAAATTCCATAGTTTCAGAGATTCAACTGAAATACAAACCACAACCCCTCACAGAGACAATCAACAGTGCAAAAGACATTCACAAACTCCTGATAAACCGAGTGTACGATGAAGAAACCATCGGCTACAAAGAGACATTCAAGGTTCTGCTACTGAACAACTCTAACAAGATAATCGGTTTCACTACTATTTCAGAGGGAGGTCTAACCTCTACCATTGTTGATGTGCGAGTGATTTTGCAGACTGCATTAGTCAGCAACGCATCTGCAATTATCCTCACGCACAACCACCCGTCAGGCAATACACATCCAAGCTGTCAAGATGATAACCTTACAAAGAAGATTAAAGCAGCTTGTGAGATTATGGATATACGGTTGCTCGACCATATCATCGTAACGCCATACGACAGCTATTACTCCTACTGTGACGAGGGTAGGTTATAATCTTATGCTTTAGAGCATATATCCTGAAAATTATGCTCCTACATAGCCCCACCAATAACATTTTTTTGTAAATTTGCAACTGATTTCTGAGCCATAGAGTTGGCAGACGGAATCAACAACTTTGTAAAAAAGGTGTTATTGAAATTTTATCTTTCATTATCGAACTTGGCGGTTTGAATTGTAGCAAAGGTAAGATTGGCAATAGCACCTACACTGATTGCATATACCCTGCCGTGAATGGCAGATTATATAGCAATATCGGTGTGGGGCTATTGTTTTATCTGCTACAAGGGTACGCCAAGACCTGATAATGAGATAAGACAAGATACAATCCTCACACCTTTTTCATGTCTAATAACCAAGCCGTTTCAATGGAGGATGAGAAACACGACAGTATAGTATGGAGGCATCCAATAAAGAACCACTTGCAACCGTCTCTTACGAATGGACGGAAGAATACTTCTCTCAATTCTCCTCTACTCTTAGAGGTTCTATGGTTGAGAAATCAGTGAGATGGCTTCCTATTGCATGGAATCTGGTTATAGCTCTCTTCATGTTTTTGATAGGAACTACATTCTTTGTAATCTTTGGACTTTTCCTATGCGGCGTAGCTTTATACTACGGATGGAATGAATACAACGGTTACTCCACTTCTGCGATATTCAAATCATGTAAAATGTACCAAAATCTAACGGTGCAATTCGACTTTTATGATTCGTACGTTACTATAACTGATAAATACGGCTATAATACACTGCCTTATGAAGTGTTCTACACTCTAAAATCATCAAAATATGGTTATGTTCTATGCGTCTCAAAAGTCAGTGGCTACTTCATTCCAAAGAGTAAATGTAACGAGAAACTGAACCTATTAATTTGTCAGATTAGTACAAGTACGCCCAACAATTAAAATTGATGAGGAGGATAACCCCAATGAAATGTCTATATCTTTTGATAATGTTAATAGTTTTTGCGTTTACTTCTCATGCTCAGACTTTCCAAGTTACAGACATTACTTTTAATGAACGAATGCCTGAACATCGGATTCAACGCATAAAGAATCAACAGTTAGGGCAAATGTGCCAAATAACGGTCTTTGACAATGATATTAAAATACAGTTATTAGATAAAAACGGAAAGCCAGAGGGTAAACCAATTGTAATGCAATTACAGTTAGACGGCACTTACAAATCAAGTCGGACAGACAACTCAAATCCATCATACCCTTATGTTTACACAAACGTAATGACGGTTGAGAAGATTATGGGCTATTATCGCTCTCTTAAAATTGACCGCTGGGAGAATCAAGATTATCTGTGGACACTCATCCTTAAACGCAAATAAAATAGGAAACAGTAAAAATGACGGTTGCGGAACTTACATATATCTTCTGATTATCTTCTTTGCAATTTGTGCTCTACTTAATGCGATGTTCTAAGATGGATAATATTACATTACAACAATATATAGGAGAAATCGGCAGTGCCTTATCTCAACTTGGAAACGAATTGCAGAAGCAAGCGCAGCCTAATCAACCTCTGAATATTCATTGTCAGGTTAAACAGACTATGGATAAGTTCACATATTATCTCCACAATCTAAACGCAGACCTTGACGCTTGTAGATATAATCTTATAAAAGACGGTAAAAACGAAGTCAACACATTAGAAATGGAATCGCTGAAAGTCACATTACATCATCTGCTGAATGGAGAGAGTTACACCCATGATGGCGAGACCTCAAATCCGGCTACCGAACTTTACAAAATGAAGTTCCTGATTGATTCTCTATATAGGCTTACTGCTCATGGAGCGAAAGGCTCAACTGAATACATTTTTGACAAAATAACAGAGAAAGAGATATGATGAAGAAAGCCATATACTTGTTTGCTTTAGTCGCAACGCTGACCGCTTGCACCACTCATCGCAATGCGACAATGAAACACTCATTATTGGTTGGAACTTGGGAACAGCCGAATTTGACTTTAGATCTGAAATCAAACGGACGCTACCGCTACCATTATAAAGAGGACAGTTACAGCTATGAGCAATCCGGCAAATATAGCTACTTTGCCGATAAAGATTCAGTAGTGATTTATGACTTCTATCCGCAAGCCTACACCTCTGAATCTAAGAATCTACTTTGGTCTATCCATCGGCTGACAACAGATTCTTTAGTGGTCTATGTGCATAAGCCAACAGTAATTTTAGACGGAGATACGCTTAATACAGTTGGAGATACAGTTGAACTATATACACGAAAATAACAAACTTTATTAATTTATGTGGATAACAATTCTTCTTGTAGCCGTAAATATTATTGTCATATTGTTCATAATATACGTGGTAGGGTGTGCAGATTCTGCATCAAAGTTTCAGATTCCGAACTTTGAGCACGAAGATACTCAAACTGAATTAGTTGATTAGAATAGCACTAAAATGAAAATTATATTCCTTGATATTGACGGTGTACTAAATTCTAATAGATATGAGGATTTTTTATTATCTCATAATGAATGTCCTTTCGATGAATATGGGGCTCTTTTTGATCCAAAATGCGTAAGAGCATTAGATCGACTAATACTTACCTCCGAGGCGAAGATAGTAATATCTTCTTCATGGAAGGATAAAAGAATCCGAAAAGATGCATTCTCCATATTAAAAAAAATGTGGAAGAATAGGAATCTTCCAGGAGAAATACTTGATGTAACACCAACTTTAACGCCTAATTGTTTACTCAGAGAATACGGTATCACAAATACAACAGCATGGAAAGGATATGAAATTGATCAATGGTTAAGATCCTCAATCCAATATCATTCTTATATTATTATCGACGATGAAGATATTGTACTTGATTACCAAAGACCATTTTTCATAATGACAGATGGATATGATGGGCTTAGTGATACAGATGTCGATATCGGTATACAAAAATTTAAATAGTCTTTTTTCAAAGTTACATAGTATCTATTGTACGCTTAGATACAGTTATATAGCGGTTCTTAAATTCCGATTATTTTAAACAAATGTTTAAAAATATTAATATTAAAAATAGTCATTGGAAGATGAAAATTATTTTTCTTGATATCGATGGAGTACTC
Organism: Muribaculum caecicola; assembly: GCA_004801635.1. GTDB lineage: Bacteria > Bacteroidota > Bacteroidia > Bacteroidales > Muribaculaceae > Muribaculum > Muribaculum caecicola. Next base: position 3,857 of record SSTG01000164.1, read on the forward strand.
AATACTGATAAATGGGAGGCATACATGCTCTCTCAAAGACTTCCATTGGAAGATGAGTTCGGTATTTTCTTTGATAAAGAAGCTATTAATAATCTTGCTAAAATTCTAACTATTACAAAAGCTAAAATTGTGATCCATTCCACATGGAAATTAGGTAAGCCTCTTGAATGGTTGCAATTATTGTGGAATAAGAGAAGACTACCTGGTCATATATTTGATATTACGCCTGACATTCCCCCATATTATAATAAGGACGATGAGATTACAGAATGGTTGGTAAACCATTCTGAGGTCAACGACTATGTTATATTAGATGACGAAGCTGAATTTTCTCTATCTTTGAATAAGCATTTTGTACAAATAAACTCTACGTTAGGTATTACAAAAGAAAATGTTATAGCAGCAATCATGTTGCTTAAACAAGACAATAGAATAGATCCATCGCACTTATTAACAACTCCATAGATTGAAGCATATATATATGCTACAATCTCAGAACTTCAAAAATCTCTATGGTCAGGTTTGGTGAAACATCTATACCCTGCTGTGTTCCGTAAAGTACGCACAATTTATAATGAGGACGGGACCTCAACAGGTAAACGTGTTTTCAGTGATGGGAGTGCGTGTGCGCTTTTCCAACGGTTTAATACTATACAAGAAGGAATGGCTGCTCTTAAAGGGAAAACTCTTAAGGTTACAGAAATGAGAACAGTCAGCACATTGTGATATAGTACAACATCTCCAATGAAAGCTCAACTTCCGACTATTGATATTGTGGAGTAACCTATCCCATACAATCAGCGATAATTTTTTGAGAGAATTAAAATGATTATTAACCACATCTCAAATAACACGACTGTAAACCGTACTGTAA
>SSTG01000165.1 GCA_004801635.1 Muribaculum caecicola
TTATAGCCCAGGACTATTCGTGGGAGCACAGTCACTGGCAGGCAGACAGGAGTTTGTCGGACTGGCTTAAGGCTGAACGGGTTCCTGGTGTTTACGGCATTGACACGCGTGCTTTGACAAAGCATTTGCGCGACTGTGGCTCGATGCTGGGAAAGATTGTAATAGATGGTTGTGATGATTTGGATTTTTATGATCCAAATAAAGAAAACCTGGTAGCTAAGGTGAGCTGTCGGTCGGTGGAGGAATACGGATGTGGCGATAAGGTGGTTGTGCTGGTTGACTGCGGTGTGAAGCATAATATAATACGGTGTCTGACGCGGCGCGGTGTGAAGGTTGTGCGCGTTCCTTGGGATTATGATTTTACGTCGATTCCTTATGACGGTTTGTTTATATCGAACGGCCCAGGCAATCCGGATATGGTTGATGTTACGGTTGGGAATATACGTAAGGCGATGGAGGTCAAGAAGCCGATATGTGGAATATGCATGGGCAACCAACTTCTGGCAAAGGCTGCCGGGGCGCAGACATACAAACTTCCGTACGGACATAGAAGCCATAACCAGCCGGTTATGCGGATGGGTACTGATAATTGCTATATAACGTCGCAAAACCATGGTTTTGCTGTTAAGACGGAAACACTGCCTAATGAATGGGAGCCGTTGTTTGTTAATATGAATGATGGTACGAATGAAGGAATAAGGCATAAAGAGCTGCCATTTTTTTCAGCGCAGTTTCACCCGGAGGCTTCGTCAGGCCCGAAAGATACGGAGTTTTTGTTTGATGAATTTGTGAACATGCTGTAGGTTTGCCCGACAGTGTGTTTGTTTTTTTTATAATAGTTTGTAAATTTTGAAATTAGATTAAGATATGTCCATTTCTAAAAAAATCAGCAAGGTTCTTCTTTTGGGCAGCGGTGCCCTTAAAATAGGCGAGGCGGGCGAATTTGACTATTCCGGTTCGCAGGCTTTGAAAGCAATGAAGGAGGAGGGTATAACTACGGTTTTGATTAATCCGAATATTGCCACAGTGCAAACATCGCAGGGCGTGGCGGACATTATATATTTTTTGCCGGTAACACCTTATTTTGTAGAGAAGATTATAGAAAAGGAGCGTCCAGACGGTATTTTGCTTGCGTTTGGCGGACAGACTGCATTGAACTGCGGCGTTGAACTTTATGAGAACGGTGTTCTGGAGCGCTATGGTGTGGAGGTTCTTGGAACTCCCGTCAGTGCAATTATGGATACAGAGGACCGTGAGCTTTTTGTTAAAAAACTGGATGAAATAAATGTAAAGACGATTAAAAGCGAAGCTGTAACGACTATTGACGAGGCTGCAGCTGCGGCAGAACAACTCGGATACCCGGTGATTGTGAGGGCTGCTTATGCGCTGGGCGGCCTGGGCAGCGGTTTTTGTGATAACCGTGAACAGCTGACGGTGCTGGTTGAGAAGGCATTGTCTTTTTCTCCGCAGGTGTTGGTGGAAAAGAGCCTTAAGGGATGGAAAGAGGTTGAATATGAGGTGGTCCGTGACCGTTTTGACAATTGTATAACGGTGTGCAACATGGAGAACCTTGATCCGCTGGGTATTCATACAGGGGAGTCGATAGTGGTGGCACCTTCGCAAACTCTTTCCAATGAGGATTATCATTATTTGCGGAAGCTTGCAATAAAGATAATACGCCATATCGGTATTGTAGGGGAGTGCAACGTGCAGTATGCTTTTGACCCCAAATCGATGGACTACAGGGTGATTGAGGTTAATGCGCGTTTGAGCCGTTCGTCGGCACTGGCCTCGAAAGCAACCGGTTATCCGCTGGCGTTTGTGGCGGCAAAACTTGGTCTTGGTTACGGGTTGTTTGATTTGAAGAATTCGGTGACCAAGGTTACTTCTGCTTTTTTTGAACCGGCGTTGGATTATGTTGTAGTAAAAATTCCGAGGTGGGATCTTGGAAAGTTCCATGGCGTAAAGCGTGAAATAGGTTCGTCAATGAAATCGGTTGGCGAGGTTATGGCAATCGGGCGTACGTTTGAGGAGGCTATTCAGAAGGGGCTGCGAATGATAGGGCAGGGTATGCACGGTTTTGTTGAGAATAAGGATTTGAAGGTTGCGGATATTGACCGTTCGCTCAGGGAGCCAACAGATAAACGTATATTTGTTGTTTCAAAGGCTATGCGTGCCGGATATACGATAGAAAAGATTCATGATTTGACAAAAATAGACCGCTGGTTTTTGTATAAACTGCAGAATATTGTTAGTACTGCCGACGAGTTGGAGACATATAATTTGCTCGAGGATGTGCCTGTTGGATTGCTTATGCAGGCAAAGCAACAGGGTTTTAGCGATTTCCAGATTGCGCGTGCTGTTTATAAGGATAGTGTTGCTGATGCTGTTTCGGTATCGAACAGGGTTAGGAACTGGCGCAAGGAACATGGTGTTGTACCTGTGGTAAAACAGATTGACACGCTTGGGGCGGAGTATCCGGCTATGACTAATTATTTGTACCTGACTTATAACGGGAATACTAATGACGTTGATTATCTGCATGACCATAAGTCGGTTGTGGTACTTGGGTCGGGTGCTTATAGAATAGGTAGTTCAGTTGAATTTGACTGGTGTTCTGTAAATGCCCTTATGGCTGTTAAGAATCAGGGCTGGCGACCGGTTATGATTAACTATAATCCTGAAACAGTGTCGACAGACTATGATATGTGTGACCGTTTGTATTTTGATGAACTGACGTATGAGCGCGTTATGGATATTCTGGAGCTGGAAAACCCACATGGTGTAATATTGTCGGTTGGCGGTCAGATTCCTAATAACTTGGCAACCAGGCTTGACGATGCCGGTGTTCCAATATTGGGCACAACGGCGGGTTCTATTGATAATGCCGAGGACAGGCATAAGTTTTCAGCGATGCTTGACCGTATAGGCGTTGACCAGCCGAGGTGGAGGGAGCTTACGTCGCAATCGGATATCGATGCCTTTGTTGGCGAGGTTGGTTTTCCAGTATTAGTGCGTCCGAGTTATGTTTTGTCGGGAGCTGCTATGAATGTGTGTTCGAACGAGGATGAGTTGCGACGGTTTTTGCAATTGGCGGCAAATGTGTCGAAGCAGCATCCGGTTGTGGTTACAGAGTTTATTCAATATGCAAAGGAGGTTGAATTTGACGCTGTTGCGCAGAATGGTGATATAAAGGTTTATGCTATATCTGAGCATATAGAGTTTGCAGGAGTTCATTCGGGGGATGCGACTATACAGTTTCCTCCTCAGAAATTATATGTGGAAACGATACGCCGGATAAAGAAAATAAGTCAGAAAATAGCTAGAGAACTGAATATTTCAGGTCCATTTAACATACAGTTTCTTGCAAAAAACAACGATATAAAGGTTATTGAGTGTAATTTGCGAGCTTCGCGTTCGTTCCCGTTTGTAAGCAAAGTGCTTAAACTTAACTTTATAGACCTTGCCACACAGGTTATGTTAGGCATAGAGGTGGAAAAACCAAATAAGAATGCATTTGACCTGGATTATGTCGGGGTTAAGGCTTCGCAATTTTCATTTTCGCGTTTGCAGGGCGCAGACCCGGTTCTTGGTGTTGATATGGCTTCGACAGGCGAAGTTGGCTGTATAGGGACAGATACGAACGAGGCTGTGCTGAAAGCTATGCTATCGGTGGGGCTTAGGGTTCCGTCGAAGGAAAAAGGTGTGCTTCTTTCTACCGGTACGCCCAAACAGAAGGCTGATTTACTTGATGCCGCGTATGAATTAAACCGGGCTGGTTATAAGCTTTATGCAACTCCGGGAACACATAAGTTTTTGACAGAGAATGGTATTCCGTCAACAAAGGCTTATTGGCCAAGTGAACCGGACATGAAGCCTCAGGCTATAGATTTGCTGCATGAAAAGGCTGTAGACCTGGTTGTAAATGTGCCTAAGAATTTGTCGGAAACAGAACTTACGAACGGGCGCAAGATACGGCGAGCTTCTATAGACCTTAATGTTTCATTGCTTACTAATGCCCGTTTGGCTTCGGCTTTTATAAATGCATTTACCCAATTGAACATAGATGATATAGAAGTTCGTTCATGGAATGAATACTAGCTTACTGTGTGAAGATTTTAAATATATCGAAGTTAAGATTGTGTATATACATAAATAATTGTTTAACTTTGCATGTTGCAATATTCAGTGTGTTAGCCATATTGTTATTGTGATATGCAAAGTTTATATTTTGCCGAACTTTTATATTAATATATTATTGTATAAAACAATGAATACCAAATGTTTCCGTTTTATGATTTCTGTTGTGGCGTTAAGCGTTGCATTGCATACGTTTGCGCAATCGGCAACAGATAGTGTTACGGAGGATTTGTGCGCGCATATTACTGATGGGGGCAGGGTGGTGCTTAGCATGCCTGTAGAACTGCGTAAGCGTATGTGTATGGAAAAGGCTGATACGCATGCGGAAGTTGCTGACATACAGCAGACTAAAGTGCAAGCGACGGGTCGTATGGGAGGTTATAGGATTCAGGTTTTTTCTGATAATAATTCACGTACGGCAAAGGGTGAAGCGAGGACACGGGCCCGTAATATAAGTTCTCAGTTTCCTGATTATCAGACGTATGTTGTTTATAATTCGCCCTATTGGCGTTTACGTGTAGGAAACTTCAAGACTAATGAGGAAGCGCAGACAGCCGCAGAGGAACTTCGTATGG
>SSTG01000166.1 GCA_004801635.1 Muribaculum caecicola
TTCCATCTCGTTGGCTTCAGGAGTTAGCGGAATGGCTTTTACACCGGTTTGGTTATAAACCGTAGCCTCAGCCAGTATTGTAACCAGGTTGCCGCGCTTAATAAGCTCAAGCAATATATTCACCTCGTTCAACTCTATACGGATGTTAAGCGGAGCCGGATGCGCAGCAAGATATGTATCGAAAGCATTTCTTGCCTGAAGGCCTTTTGACGGAAGTGCCAAATTAAATTTTCCAATATCAGCCAATGAAACAGAATCAAGTCCGGCCAAAGGGTGTGATTCTTTCACAATAACTGCCAGATGGTTATCAAAAAGCATGTGTGACTCTATTACCGGCATGGATTCCGACGGCCTGAATGCAAGAACAAAATCGACGGCCCTGGCCTCAAGCATAGCCATAAGTTCCACCATCGGCTTATAATATATATTTAGCTTCACACGCGGATACTTTTTCATAAACTCCATCAATGTTTCAGTAAGAATGGGGCTGAACGAATAAGTAACGCCTATATTTAGCGTTCCTGCAAGCAGCTGGTCCAGGTCGTGGATACGTGCAACACACGAATCGGCCTCGTGCAAAGTACGCCTTGCAAACGGAAGCAATTCGGCTCCGGCCTCGGTAAGACTTATTGCATGGCTATTGCGCTCAAACAGCTGCACGCCCAATTCATCCTCAAGCTGCCGCACCTGTTGCGACAATGTGCTCTGGGCTATGTTAAGCAATTTTGCGGCATCCGAAAAACTGAGTTGCTCGGCCGCATTGACAAAGTATCGTAACTGACGTAGTTCCATATAGAATATGCAAACAAAATTACAAATTTATTACCTGGTTGCCTGAAATGAAATCTTTTTAAGCATAAAGATAGGCAAGTTGGCCCCAATTACCATGCCAAGCACTATAAAAACACACGTTATGCCGTTATAACACAGCAAATACAAATAGTGCATAAACATTTCCTCCGCTCCCCTATACAGGCAGCCAAGCAATGCCTCTACGCAACGGTAGGCATACATACCGGGAATCATTGGCAATAATGCAGGAAACAGGCACACTTCGGCAGGGCATTTTACCACCGGGGCCAAAAGCACGGCTATCATGCCCACGGCAAAAGCCGCCATAGCACTTGCAATGATTATATTCATTCCCACGCCATGCGGCGACATAAGCACAAAGCGCAGCGAATGGCCTATAGCGGCAGCCAGTGCACACACCAAATATATGCGCCGCGGAGTATGACTGATACTTGAGAAACCGATTGCCGCCATAGCCGCAAACAGCGCGTCCTCAAAAATATGTTGCGTGAATGTCAGTTCCATAAATCAAAGCCAACCTATTCCGAACAATAATATTCCGCCACACAATCCGGCCGAAAGGCAGGCTGTAAGCACACATGCATCAGTAAATCGGCTGAAAGCACACAAATAATGACCGTCAATCAGGTCACTGGCCGAATTTATATACGGCACACCCGGAATTAAGTACAGCACACTGGTTGCCATGGCAATTTCCGGCGTCTTACCCCATCCGAAAACATATGCCCCGGCACTTATGGCTGCCGAGAAAAAGGCACAGCACAAAAAAGCAAACCTTATATCCCTGTTATAACACAGCATTATCTGTTTCAGGTAAAACCCTGCCAGAGTGGCAAAAAACACTACGCACATTGCCACAAAATCGCCACCGAACAGACGGCAAAACGAAGCGTTAGCCAGGGATGTCAGCAAAAGCACCTGCCACGGCCTGTCATAACCGGCTGACACTATACGGTTAAATCGTTTTCGCGCTTCATCTAAGCCTATTTTTCGGTCGGCAATCTCCCAACTAAGACGGCTCAGACCGGTATTAATTGAAAAGTTTATTCCGCACCGCATTGTCTTGCGGACAAAAACAACCATGCTGCCCGAGTTTTCTCGCCTCACCGCCAACTGTACATGCCTTGGCATAACTGTAACTTCCGTTTCCATGCCAAAGGTATGAGAAATACGTTCAACATTCTTTTCAATACGGATGCATGTAGCACCGCAGCCCCAAAGCCACGCAGTGTATTCTGCAAGAAAGTTACCGGCATCAGATACTGATATCATCATCGTTGTCAGTTACAGGGTCTCCCGGAATGTAAAACATATCACGTTCTCTGCCTATCTCCACAAAGCGCCTTGCATGCCCCGGATGCCTGCGCCTGTTTACATGCAGCGAATAGAAAAAACGCCACGCAAACACCAGCAGCAACAAGCCAACTACAACATACCAAATAATCATAGGATCGTACATAGTCTGATATTTTTAAATTCATTGCAAAATAACAAACTACAATTGCTGTATAAAGCCAGGTATGCAAGGTTTTTTCCGATAGTGGCTATCGGAAAAAACATATAGGTTACAGGCTGCTGCCCTGCACAACTCCAGTACCGTCGTAAGGCTCTACCGTGCAGTACATAGACAACTGGTTAAAACTGAATGTTCCTTTAACCTGCACATAAGCCCGGTCACTGCCCCTAGGCATCTGAAGCCTCACCTCTCCCGACAATCCGCTGCCGCTAACACGCATACTCATTGACAGATTTCCTTTCTTGTCAAACGATTTTCTGATGTCGGTAGCCGTACCTTTAAGAGTGACTCCGCCTAAACCGTTAAATCCAGGCCAGCCACTTGTCGATGCAACCTGAATGACAGCGTCATTACCATTTAACGACACATAGTTCAGACTGGAGTTAACATTAAAAGTACGGCCACGGCGCAGTGTAATCTGGTCGGCAATTGCAATAAACTGACGGTCAACAACAGCTTTGGCAGCAACTAAGGCGCGCAAAGAATCCTCTTGTGCCCTTATTTCCTTTTTCTGGGCCTTGGTCAGCCCCGAACTATCCAACGATGAGCATCCGCCTATAAATAATGAGCCAGCCAACAATGCCACGGCTGACAAGAATGACATAAATATTTTCATAATAAAGTGGTTTGAAACGTTTTATAGTATTAAAACAAACCGACGCACAATTATGTTCTTACCACCGTTCACACTCATGTATATAAAAAGCGGAGGATTGCCGTATTTCAAAGCAACCCCCCGCTTTAATTTTTTATAATTTAATTTATTCCGAGTAGAACTTAAGCATGTTGTTCTCCACCTTGTTCTTGTCGCGCATGATGGTAACTATATTCTGCATCACGGCATTTACTCCGAACTGCTGGCTAAACCTAGCCGCATTTTCTTCAAACGAGTAAGGACGACCCTGGTTATTGTCAGAAAGCACCTTGTAATAATATACGGCAGTATTACCGGCAACGCCATTAACTTCGCCGCTTACCGGAGATGCTGATATCTGGCCAACAAGCTGCGATTCAGACGGGCCTATTCCCAAAACAAACATCTGTCCGAAAGTAACATCGGTAGTGTCGACACGCTGTTTATATGTTTCTGCCACTTTTTCAAGCGACATGCCTTTGCTTTTAGCAAGCACCTCTTCAGACATCTTTTTATAACGGGCACGCTGCTCAACATTGGCACGTGTAATTTCGTTGCTAAGCGGTGTATAACCTTTCTTCATGATTTCTTTCAGGGCAATAACCACAATCTGGTCATTTTGCTGAGTCTCCATTATCGGCGACACCTGGCCAGGTTTGGCATCCATTACCCATTTAACGGCATTGCGCGAATACGGGATATTGCCAAGCATGTATGAGTCCTGTGTAATATAGAAAGGTTCATAAGTGAAACCATGGTTAAACGCAGAATTCATTGTCAGCGAGTCGGCACTGGTTAGTGTTGCGGCAAATTCAGCCAGTTTGTCGTTAAGGTCGGTAACAGTCTGATCCGACGGATACACCTTGTAGCTTATTGTAGCAAAGTCATAAACCTGTACAGGGGCTTTCTTAGCGTTTACGCGTACTATACGCGCACCTGTAGACGCACTGTCAAGATAGAAATAACCGGCAGGTGCGTTAAGAACGCGGTTCTTTATTTCTCCTTCCGGGGCCGAAGCAAACTGCTGCCAGATATCGGCGCGGACATCGGCAACTCCGGGCATCTGTGCCACCTGTTCAAGCGACGTACCGTTTTGCAACGCATCCATAACCGAATCACGGCCGGCAGCATCACCTTCGTAGACAATAAAGTCCATATTTACAGAGTCAACTGCTAGTTTCTTTCCTAGAACCTTGGCAATTGTGAACTCGTCGTCTATATACGACAGGTTCTTTACAGAACCGGCAACAGAATCAGTTACAAACTGACGCAGAAGGCTGTTTGAAATGGCCTTAGCAGTGAGAGTCTGACGGTCAACGCCAAAATTGGCATCGTTGGCAACAGCTTCCAATTCGGGTGTTGTCTTGAGCAAACCCACAATTGAGTCAACCAATATCTGCGCAACGGCCTTGTCTGCCGCCGACGGCTTGATAGCCACGGCAACATAACCGCCACGACGGGTTTCCTCATTCACCGGATAAAGATATTTGTCCTTTTCATATTGGGCCTGCAATTCCGATTTGCTTACAGGGTATTTGTCGGCAGGGAATAGCTCGGAAGTAAAATATACCGGTGTATAAGCTATATGCTTTGTATTTGCATTATTATCGTAATAGGCCTTTGCATCAAGCTCATTGGCAACAATAGATCCGGCTAAAAGGTTCTGGAACTTGGTTATTTTCAACATCTGTTCCATCTGGCGTTCCTGTTCTATCC
>SSTG01000167.1 GCA_004801635.1 Muribaculum caecicola
ACCATATACCGGCCGAATTGATGGAATACGAAATATTATTGTTCGATGCCATTAAATCGTCTCGCTTAGAACTGGTCAGCGACTGGCGTATACACGAACTCCAAACCAAACAGCAAAACGAGCTATTACTAGTAAAATATGGCATTACCCAAACCGACGGAGGAGCCATAGTCACAGTAAACTTTATCGATTATATGACAGGACGACCCGTAGCCTCGTGCCGGGGAGCCTTCGGGTTAGGCATCACCCATAGCATGGACTTAAAGGGCGCTATAAAGCGCGCAGAAAAACAGATATCCGACACATTTCCTAAATAACGCCTCGCAATGACCCAAAAGGAAATAGTTGTCCGCGAATACAAATCGCCATGCGGAGTGCTTGTACTAGGCTCATTTGACAACAAATTGTGCATGTGCGACTGGAAAATAGAAAAACACCATAACCGCATACGTAAAAGACTTGCCGACACACTCAAAGCTGCATTCAACGAAGGCAGTTCGCCGGTTATAGAGCAGGCAGCTTTACAACTCGACGAGTTTTTTACAGGAAAACGTACCCACTTCAACCTGCCGTTGCTATTTTCCGGCACAGATTTTCAAAAAACTGTATGGTCGGAACTTCTTAGAATACCATTCGGCAGCACCGTTTCATATAGCATACTCGCCAACAACATAGGCAGGCCAAAAGCCGTAAGGGCCGTAGCAAATGCAAACGGGGCAAATGCCATTTCAATTATCATACCCTGCCACCGTGTTATTGGTTCCGATGGTTCTCTAACAGGTTATGGCGGCGGCATTGACGCAAAACAGCACCTGCTAAACCTTGAAAACACCTAATTTCACACCTGTCAAACCTTATCCTCATAATTAACTTTATTTAACTTCTCAAAATATTCAATCACATTATATTATTTATATATTTGCAATAAATAAACCTAAAACAAAACACATTCACATAATTAATACACCTGTTGCTAGTATTTGAAATTAAACATAACACACTGCCAAACATTTATTCACACTAATTAATTCACATTTAAACAAAAATCGTATGAAAAAATTATTACTTTCTTTCAGCTGTGTTGTAGCAATGTTTGCCTTATCGGCTCCCAACGCCGATGCCTTTATTTTAGACGGCATATCATACGAACTTCTTGAAGACGGAAGTGGCGTATACGTAAGCAAATGTGCCCAGACAGGCGACATCACCGTACCTGCCACAGTTAAAAACGGCGCTGTCACCTATAAGGTTGTAGCTGTCGGGAAAAACGCGTTCCAATACAGCGAAGCTACAAGCGTAACGCTTCCAAGTACAGTTACAGAACTAATGGACGGGGCTTTCAATGCATCGGATATTATATCGATAAACCTAGGAACAGGCATAGAAAAGATAGGCGAGAACGCGTTCGGGTTCAGCCGTGAAATAGAACAAATATCCGAATTACCGGCATGCTTGAAAGAAATAAAAGGAGGATCTCCGTTCAATGGCAATTTCAAACTCAAGGAGATAAAGGTAAGTCCTGATAATAAATGGTTCAAATCGGTAGACGGCGTACTTTACAATAAAAAAGGCAACAAACTTATTTCATACCCGTATGGCCGCAGCACAGAGTATGTAATACCGGAAGGAGTGGACTCCATAAGTTCGGATGTATTCAATACATTTCAGGAAATGACCAAAATCACATTCCCAAGCACACTCAAAGTAGTAGGCAAAAGCGCATTCACATACTGTACAGCCATGGTAAATACCAACGACCTGCCGGAAGGACTCATATATGTGGGCAGTAATGCATTCTCAAACTGCCGCCTGCTCAACGTAAACATTCCATCTACAATGGAAACCATATCAATAACAGCCTTCAACAACAACTGGTCAATGAAAGCCATACACATACCTTCTGGTGTAAAAGAAATAGGACAGCAGTCATTTAACGACGCACGCAAATGCGAATCGATAATAATAGATGAAGGCGTTGAGATAATCAAAGATTATGCATTTCAGTCCTGCTCCGGAGTCAAGGATGTAAAAATACCAAACAGCGTTACAAAAATTGGCAACCGTGCTTTTTCCGGTTGCTCCGGTATTAAAAATCTGGAAATAGGTTCCGGAGTAACAACAATCGATGTAGCCGCGTTTAACAACGTAAATCCCGACCGTATGATTGTACGTGCCACTACCCCGCCGGAATACACCAACAACACTTATTACATGACAGGCACTGACTGTCTGGAAACAATGCCGATATATGTACCCGACGAATCGATAGAAGCTTACAAAGCGGCATGGATATGGAAATTCTTCAAAAACTACAAACCATTAAGCGAGCTAACCTCTGGTATTGGGGATATTGATTCCGACAACGACATAGTATCTGTAAAATACTACAACACACAAGGAATTGAGGTAGCGGCACCGGAGTACAACGACGGCAAACTGTATATAGTTGTAAAACGATACTCAACCGGCAAAACCGACACCACAAAACTTCTTAACCGCTAATACACAACAAAACCTTACGGCAACCGGCATAGTGCGGAATACAGAGCGCTATGCCTTGCCGTTTAAAACTTATAATTGCTATGAATAAAGCCATAACCCTGATTGCCTGCTTATCGGCAGCATATACGTTGATGGCCGTGGAGCTTACACCACAACAGGCCTACAGCCGGGCTGTAGACATTACGGCACAAACAAATATTACAGCCACCCAGACAACCGGCCAACCGGAATTGCTATACACCGTTGCCGACACATTTACAGGCAGCGCAACTGCCTACATATTAGCCGAAAGCGGCAAACCGGGATTTATAGTTGTAAGTGCCGACGATATAGCCGTACCCTTGTTAGGCTATTCCTCCGAATCAGGTTTTGATGCGGAAAACATGCCCCCGAGCATGAAAGCCTGGCTCGACGGATATGCTCGCGAAATTGCCGCGGCAAAAGCCCGTCACGAATCAGACAGCCCAAGAGTTACTTCCACAACCCCCGACCACGCATACATCGCACCTATGGTAACTACACGGTGGAACCAGAACTCGCCATACAACCACCTATGCCCCACATTAAACAACCTCAGGTCTGTAACAGGCTGTATGGCAACTGCCGAAGCACAGGTACTCAACTACCACAAGTACCCCGAGAAAGGCACGGGAAATGTAAGCTACAAATGGAAAAACGGAAACAGGGATATAAAAGCCGACCTAGACACAATTCCTTTGAAATGGGACTTGATGCTAGACATTTACTCCGACAAAAGCCCTGCCGAATCATGCCAAGCAGTAGCAAACCTTATGTATGCCTGCGGAATTGTTTCCAACATGGATTACTCACCATCGTCCAGTGGTGCCAATACAATAAACAGCGCCCAAGGCTTGTATAAATATATGGGCTGTAAGGAAGCATCCATCGTGTTACGCGATTGGTATAACCCTGACGACTGGGACAACCTGGTTTACAACTACCTCGTCGATCACGGGCCCCTGCTTTATTGCGGCCAAAGCGGTGCCGGCGGACACGCCTTTGTTTGCGACGGATATGCCGGCAATGGTTATTACCACTTCAATTGGGGATGGGGCGGAATGTCCGACGGAAACTTCCGACTGTCGGCATTAAACCCTAATTCGCAGGGCATAGGTGGCAGTGCGTCGGGCTATAACACCTCGCAACAAGTAATAACAGGGCTATACAAACCCGGAGAACAGAATAAATTCATACCTACAGTGGCTGCCGACGGGGGCATAACCATCAGTTCTGAGTTTGACGGCGAACTCGGCGACACAATCCTGGTTGAGTCCGACACCGAAACCGGCGGCTTCTACAATTTTTCCATGGATAACATAACAGTTACATACGGCCTAAGAATAACCCGGAATATTACCAACGAGGACACGTTTGCGCCTTGCTACGGAATAACAAACAGAAACCTTCAGGGAATGAGAGGCTGGAGAAACTATCCGGTAGAAATACCGGAAAACCTTCCCGATGGAACATACACCCTGGCCCCTGCCTTCAATGCCAATGGCACAGGCTGGCACGACATGCCTATAGCACAAGGTCAGGCAAAATACGTGCTTATGACTGTCAAAGAAAACAAAACCACATTCGAACGCCCACAACCTGCTCCGATAAAAATCAGCAATATCACCTTGGAAACTCCTCTTTACGGTGGGGGAGCATTCAAAATCAAGGCATCGGCCACTGGAACAGGCGACCGGAAATTTTATGGCAACATAGCCATGTTGCTCGGAGACTTCTACGACGGCGAATTTGTAAGCGACTTTCAGGCATCGCCCGAACTCATAAGTGCCAAACCGGGAACCGACACCGAATTCACTTATACGGCCACACTCACAAACAAGCGTCTCAAAGGCCAGTACAAACTTGTATTTGTAAATACCGACAATTACAAACTGGCCAGCGACCCCATAACAGTAAACGTAACAGAATATGTCGAACCTAAAATAAGCATATCAGAAACTGCTATAATAAACGCTTCATGCGTCGACCCTAACGACGTAAAGGTCAAGTGCAATATTACATGCACACAGGGATTCTTCAGTAGCACAATAACCCTGGCATTAGGCAAAATCGAAGACGACAACTCCTTCTCCATTATTTCTCGTTTTGAATCGGGAGTGCCATATATAGAATC
>SSTG01000168.1 GCA_004801635.1 Muribaculum caecicola
TTTAAAAAAGCGACCGTAACCGTTAGGCGATTTTGGCCGGAAGCCCCAGTCGTCAAACGGTTCTACCATCAGCATCATGCCCATTTCGTCGCATAATTCCACAAGTTCCGGAGCCGGCATATTATGGGCAGTGCGTATGGCATTAGCGCCCATATCCTTAAGCAGCTCTATCTGATGGCGCAAGGCCGATTTGTTGACTGCCGCACCCAACGGGCCAAGGTCATGATGATTGCACACCCCTTTAAACTTCGTCAGCTTTCCGTTGAGAAAAAATCCCTTGAATGGTATATATTTTATATCGCGTACGCCAAAACGGGTTTTATAGGTGTCGATAACGTTACCCTCCTCGGTTTCAACCTTTGTTATCGCCGTATACAGCCAAGGCGCGTCAGGCGACCACAGCTGCGGCTTTTCTATAATCATATTCTGGGTCATACCCTGACCGTGGTTAACATACATCTTGTCTGACTTACACACGGCAGTCCCGTCGGGAGCAACAATTTCGGTGACAACTCTTACCTTTTCCGCTTTCTTCAACCCGACAATGTCGGTTTTCACAACCACAGAGGCATAATCGTTGTGCACATAAGGTGTTGTCACATACGTACCCCATACAGGTATATGCACACGCGATGTATTCACTACATGCACATTGCGGTAAAGGCCTGCACCCGGATACCAGCGCGACGCACGCTCAAAATTTTCCAAATCAACCTCCAGCGTATTTTCGCCCGTACGCACTACGGAATCTACCCCCACATGGAAAGAATTATAGCCATACGGCCAATAAATCACTTCGCGGCCGTTCACCCTAACGCGCGCATTGCTCATGGCACCGTCAAAAACAAGCGTAACAGACCGCTGCGTTGTATCAGCCACATTAAAAGTTGTACGATAGCAGCCCCTCCCTATAAACGGAAGTCCGCCCGTGCGTCCCGTCTTTTCAGTAGCAACAGTCTCACCATTTTGTTTCACTGCCACAATCTGCAAATCGTTATTGCGGTCGAACGGCCCGTATATGGCCCAGTCGTGGGGCACGCGCACAGTTTTCCATGCCTCGCCCTCTTTTGCAAACTGCCACCCATCGTTAATGGTTGTCACAGTTCGTTGTGCAAACAAACTGCCCGCAATGCAAAACAATACTGTCAGTATATTTATAACTCTGATAGTTTTTATCATATTCATTAGATATTAAGGTAATTATCAACTCTTTCAGCACAAAGATACACAATTATCCGCACAAACCCATCCAACTAGGTAAAACAAGTGTGGCGCATCAGATGCGCCACACTTGTTTTACCTAGAGTATTATCCAGTCTATACCTTACTTTATTATATTGTCTTTCAACTCCTTGTTAGAAAGCTCAAGCGTGATTGATTCTCCCGTAGCGACATGGTATTTATAAACCAGTTTTCCACCAACCTCAATTATATTCATATAAAATTTTTTATTACTTGGAGACATTTCCGCTTCGCCTTTTAACATATACAATATAGACTGTTTAAATCTATCATCCTTATAGTTTATTCCTTCACGAATTTGGGCCAGACTATAATTATACGTCAACGTATTGTTTTAAATTAGCACAGCTGCAACAAAAGTTTGGGATTAAAAAAACATTATGTATCTTTGCAAATCATAACCAAAGCGAAACAAGTACTTGTAAATCCATTCAAATTTAATACCAAAATGAAAAAAGTTTTTCTAAGCCTTATTGCAGGCATATGTGCTCTTGGAGCCTTTGCACAGCCTCTCACGGCAACATGGCAGATGAGTGACCCCGAAAACCTGTCGCAAGTCAAACTAAACGGAAACGAAACAGCGATATCGCTTGTTTCCACCGGGTTCGAATCAGGCAACAAAATTGCAAGACTAAGAATTCTTTCTGAGTCAGGGGCAGACACCGGCCTGTCTCCGGTAGAATACACTCCGGCGTTTACCGCGTTCACACCGGCAACAAGGGTCACCTCAAAAACAGCCGGAAACTGCATTGCTGTATCAATCACTCCAAAACCGGGACATAAGTTCAAACCAACCGCAGTGTCGTTCGACGCAATCAAGGTAGGAACCAACACCGGAAATATCGACGTATATTACAAAATAGGAACAGAAAGCGAATCAGCCATAGCCACAGGCATAGCTCCCTTGCGCAACAAAATAACGGCAACTAACACAACGGCATTCAGCCACCATGAATACGCATTAGGCGACGTAATTACCGACGGGCAACCGTTTACCATTTATATATACCTTATGAATATCAACGGTGTTGACCATTCGTCACCAAAAGAAATCGGATTGCGCAACGTAACAATAAGCGGTGCCGTCGATGAGGAAATAGCGACAGCATCCACATTTATCACATCGTTAACCTGCACGGGGGCAGAATCAATAGGCAACCCGTCGCAACTAGACCTGTTCAACCTTGTTTCAAAACTAAAAAACGGAGAATCTGCCACATACGGGAATTTGCTGTACGGAAATCCGTCCGACTTCAAACTCACCACAGTCGATGGATATACGGCAACAACATCATACAAAAGGCACGCATATACCGTAAACATATTCGAAGAAAAAGAACAGGTATTCACATTCGATATCAGATTCAAAATAACCAACAAAGGCCCCAAACCCCAAGCCAAGCCCCTTAAGCGCGGCCTCATGGCTTTAAGTCTTACAGGTGCCAAAATGGGGACAGGAAACCTGGTTTCATGGCGGCATCGTGCAACCGACGACCGCGGAGTAAAATACAAGCTCTACCGTGGCGACAATGCCGAATCACAAAGCACAATCCTCAACGACGGACTCTATATAATTGACCGCACAAACTTCGTCGACCCAGACGGATCATCCTCTGACTATTACCTGCTTGAAACTTACGACAAAACCGGCACCCTGCTCGAAAGCGAGGTTAGCGACAAAACATGGGAAAACCAGACATTATATATCCCTACCGAAGTGCCTGTAGACACACGCAACGGCGCAATATACTCACCCAACGATGCCAGTTATTGCGATATGGACGGAGACGGCGAATATGAAATAATATTAAAATGGTCGCCATCAAACGAAAAAGATGCCGCCAGTTCTGGCACCACCTCTCCTGCAATATTCGACTGTATAAAACTTGACGGCACACTCCTTTGGCGTATTGATGCAGGCCCAAACTTCTTCACAAGCGCCCACACAATGCAGTTTATTGCCTGGGACTTTGACGGTGACGGATATGGAGAGTTCATGATGAAAACCGCTCCAGGCACTATTGACGGCGAAGGCAACTACGTGCTGCTAGGCGACGACGACCCAAATGAAAACCTGCTCAGTGGACGAGGCAAGCAAGACCACGGGTCGGAATATATAACCGTATTCGACGGACTGACCGGCGGCGAACTGGCAACCATACCTTACCATACCGACTATCAAACGGGCCTTAACTACTGGGGTGACAGCAACCAGAACCGTTCCGAACGCTATCTGGCCGCATTGGCCTACCTTGACGGGGAGAACGGCAACCCCAGCCCAATATTTGCACGCGGATACTACTCCGGTGCATTCGTGGGCGCTTACGACTGGGACGGCACAACCCTATCCGAAAGGTGGGTTAGCCGCAATACAACAAAAGGCGAAGGCCTGTGGGGCGAAGGAGCCCACTGGATTTCTGTAGGCGATTGCGACGGTGACGGAAAACAGGAAATTGTATATGGCTCGGCCGCCCTCGACCATGACGGCTCACTATTATATCGTACCGGCCTCGGTCATGGCGACGCACTTCATCTGGGAGACTTCCTGCCCGAAAGGCCCGGACTGGAAGTATTCATGGTGCACGAGTCAAAACCATACGGATACGACCTTCGTGATGCCGCCACTGGCAAATTAATACTGCATCAGGGAGCCTCCGGCGACACCGGACGTGGGCTAGCAGCACATTTCGACTCATCGTATGGCCATTCTCAATTCATTTACAGCGCTTCAGCCGGAGTGTTCGACTGCGCCGACGGCTCACAAATTGCTGAAAAATGGGCAATTGGCAGCAGCGGTGCCGGAATAAACAACCGCGTTTACTGGGACGGAGACTTATACGACGAATTCTTCGACAAAAGTATTATTGCCCATTGGAATCACGAAAACAGCTGGTTTGACCGCTACAAAGTAAACGACACGTTTTATGTGTTTGGCAAACTAAACAACGGTTCTAAATACAATCCGTGCGTGCTTGGCGACCTGCTTGGCGACTGGCGTGAAGAAATAGTAACGTGGGATGAAGCAACAAAACACCTTATAATAAACGCAACCAGCTACCCGTCGGAATATCGTCTGCCACACTTAATGGACGACCTCAACTACCGCGTACAGGTTGTAAACCAAAACTGTTGCTACAACCAGCCGCCCCACCTGTCGTTCGACCCCTCGGTAAAATATGCCGGCAATCCCAACGTTGCACAACAGGAAGACGAAACAAGTGGTATAACTGAAATAGAAACAGATACAGAAAACGGTCCGGATGTTATCTATACACTTCAAGGCACACGTATTGACCGCATAATAGCTCCCGGACTATACATTAAAAACGGCAAAAAGATTGTAGTACATTAAAAACAAAACCATTTAAGGAATTTGAGGCTATGCCAAAACTGAACTGCACCCCAAAAGTT
>SSTG01000169.1 GCA_004801635.1 Muribaculum caecicola
GGCCGACGGGTATAACGCCATACAGATAATGGCTATACAGGAGCATCCTTATTACGGGTCGTTCGGCTACCATGTGTCAAGTTTCTATGCCCCGTCGAGCCGTTTCGGCACGCCCGACGAATTAAAGGCACTTATTGATGACGCTCATTCGCGCGGAATAGCCGTGATTATGGATATAGTTCATTCGCATGCGGTGAAGAACGAGGTTGAGGGGCTTGGCCGTCTTGACGGCAGCTATAACCAGTATTTTTATGGTGACCACCGTCGCGAACATTCGGCCTGGGACTCGCTTTGCTTTGATTATGGCAAGAACGAGGTTCTGCATTTTTTGCTGAGCAACTGCAAATACTGGCTGGAGGAGTTCCGCTTTGACGGTTTCCGCTTTGACGGTGTTACGTCGATGCTGTATTATAACCACGGGCTTGGCCAGGCATTTGGCAGCTATGCCGACTATTATAACGGTGGCGAGGACACGAATGCAATAACATACCTTACCTTGGCAAACAAACTGATTCACCAGGTGAACCGCCACGCTATAACCATTGCCGAGGAAATGAGCGGTATGCCGGGGCTGGCATATCCTATAAAGGGGGGCGGCATGGGCTTTGACTACCGTATGGCAATGGGCATTCCCGACTACTGGATTAAGATGCTCAAGGAGAAGAAAGACGAGGACTGGCATCCAACGTCGATTTTCTGGGAACTTACAAACCGGCGTGCTGACGAAAAAACTATCAGCTATGTTGAAAGCCACGACCAGGCGCTTGTGGGAGACAAAACCGTAATTTTCCGCCTGATTGACGATAAGATGTACTGGCACATGATGAAGGGCGACAACGATGCCGCTGTGAACCGTGGTATAGCCATGCACAAAATGATACGGCTTGTAACCCTTGCCACCATTAACGGCGGATACCTTAACTTTATGGGCAACGAGTTCGGACATCCGGAATGGATTGATTTTCCGCGCGAGGGTAATGGCTGGAGCTATAAATATGCACGTCGCCAGTGGGAACTTGTTGACAGGGAAGATTTGCGTTATGGCGAGCTTCTGGCTTTTGACAATGCCATGATACACCTTGTGGAAAGTGTAGAAAATTTTCAGGCATTGCCTGTGGCCCGTTTGTGGGACAGCGATGGCGACCAGGTGCTGGCATTTGGCCGTGGCGACTTGGTGTTTGTGTTTAACTGGGCACCGTTCAAGTCGTATGAAGGCTATGGTTTTCTGGCTCCTGAAGGTGAATATGAAGTTGTGTTGTCGAGCGACGACAAACAGTTTGGCGGTTTCGGCAATATTGACGATACTACCCACCATCTCACTCAGCCTGATCCGCTTTATGCCGGCGAACATAAAGGCTGGCTCAAACTATATCTGCCGGCCCGTACCTGCCAGGTGCTCCGCCGGGTAAACTGATGCGGCAAATTGATTTAGGGATAAAAATAATGCGCGGACCAAACAAGGTTCGCGCATTATCGTTATTGGATTGACGTAGTGCTATCGGTATAGTTCTTTAGTGGTAACATCACCACGGCGAACAATGTAAAGTTGTCCGGGTGCGGGGTTGTAAACACGTAAGCCCTGCATGTTGTAGTATTCGGCCGGGGTGTTGCTGTCGGATTCTATATTGTCGATTCCGGACACCTTAACGTCGGCATTGATTGTTACAGTGCGTGAGTAGTTGTCGGTTTTTGCCGTGAGTACAATCTCCCCGTTATATGAACTGTTGAATTTGGCCATGTTCCCGTCTATGGTCAGTTCGTTGGCCGATGCTGTCCATGCAACATTTCCGGGTGTACCTAGATTGAAATCAGATGTAACCTTCTCATAGGTGTCACCTTCTCCTAGTATAACGGTGGCAGAGAACAGCATTGCAGCCTCGTTGTCGGCGTATATATCGGATATGGGCAACGAGTATTCGGCAGGAATATTCCAGCCCTGTCCCAGGTCGGTGGTTGTGAGTCCGGCAATTGTAACGGGTGTTCCTTCGCTTCCTGTATTCTCAAATACACCGAAATCAGTCACGTAATAACATCCGGTAATTGAATTTTTGGCAGTCCATATTGTGCCGTTGTTAACCAGGCTGACTCCGACAAGATTGCCACAGGTGTCGGCTGGAGCGTCGATGCGGCCTGCATTGTAGCAATTAACAAGCTGGGTGTTGTCTTTGGTCGGGGCTCCGATAACGCCGCCAATGCGCGATGCGCCTTTAATTGTGCCGAGGTTGTAGCAGCGTGTAAGCACTGATGCACTCTGTCCGGCCACACCTCCTATACCGTAGCCTGATTTTGCTGCCACGCCCTGCAAATCGGAAAGCGATGTGATGTTGCCGGCGTTCCAGCAGTCGGTAATGACGGCTTTCTGTGCGTTCATGCCCACTATGCCTCCGGCGCGGTTGGCGGATGTTGTTACATTTCCTATGTTCCAGCTCCGGGTTATTGCGGTGTTCACATTTGTCAATGCGCCGGCAATACCGCCGATGGCATATGCTGCAGCTTCGCCTGTAACGGCAGCTGTATTTGAGCAATTGTCTACATAAGTATATGCGGCAGCATTACCTATTATACCGCCGGTATTAGCACCTTGGGCTATGATTTCACCGCTATTGGTACATGCTTCAATCCGTATGTTCTTACTGGCTGTTCCGGCAACGCGTGTATAGCCTGTAATACCTCCGGTGTTAGTATTGGCACCAACAGTTACCTTACCTGTGTTGCTACAGTTCTTGATAGTAGAACCGGCAGTTATCATTGCCGCGATACCGGCATTGGCAGTGTTGGATGTATTTGCCGTGCCGAGTGCCGATATATTGCCGCTGTTTGTACAATCTGTAATGTTTAGAACCGTGTTCCCGGCAGTGGCGTTGACATCGCCGATAAGGCCGGCCACACCTGATTTGGCGGAAATATTGCCAGTATTAGAGCATTTGGTAATTAAATATGGTTCGGCGTTGGCATTGCCTGTGGCAAATGCAATCAAACCGGCAGCAAATGTCTGTGTCGTTTTGTTGACTACGGTTACATTTCCAGTGTTTTTGCATTCGGTTATTATTGACGGATATGCTGTTCCGACCAGGCCTCCGGCATATGCTTTGGTGGTATTGCCGGTAATGGTGCCCTCGTTGGTGCATTTTGTCATTATAACGTTTGATGCTTTGTCGAATGTTCCTGCAAAGCCTCCAACATTGCTTAATGCCGAAATGTTGCCTCGGTTTACACAGTCGGTAAGGCTGGCTTCGCTAAAGAATGTTGCGGCAAAACCTCCGGCTATACTTTTGGCTGTAGTAACGTTTATGGCGTTTACGCAGTTTTCAAGCTTGCCGTACAGGCGGCCGGTAAATCCGCCTACAGAACCGGGTGTTGACGATATTTCGCCTGCGAGAGTCAGGTTTTTAACCACGCCTGTTGTCCCTACGGTTCCGATTGCACCGGCAAAAGTGGTTGTAGCGTTCAGTTTGATTCCGCTTACGGTGTGTCCGCGTCCGTCGAGCGAGCCGTTTAGGTAAGTAACGCCGTCGCCGGCAAGCGGAGAAAATGTTTCTTGGTTAAAATCGATATCGTTGTCTATTGCCACATGTTTTTCCTCCAGACTGTTGTTGGTCAGTGCCATATATGATGCCAATGCGTTCCAGTCGGCAGACGAGGTTACAAGATATGGCTTGTCTTCTGTTCCTTCACCGGCAAGAGGCATAGGTGGAACGGCTTTGATTAAAATGGGCTTGACTATGTTGCCGTATTCGGCGTAGAGTGTGTCGGATACAAGTTCGGAAACATTTGCCGGTCCGTAAAGAACGTTGTCTTTAATGCTGAATTGATTGTTATATGCCAGACTCCATTTCATACCGTCGGCAACTGCCAGTGATGCTTCTTTTCCGGCTAGTTTATAGGCATCTGCCCCAACCGGTATATTTACTATTATTTCCCTTGACCGTTTAACGGCATCTTCTTCGGCACGTGCCTTAAGTGCAGGGTATTTGCCGGCTTTAAAGTCCCATAACCGGGTGTCGTATCCTTCAAGGGCTTCACCAGATGTAAGGATATTGGTGTTTGCCCCGTTTAATCCGTCGGACGAAAGACCGGCAATGGCTGAAATTGGCAATAGCTGTGCATCCCAATAGCTGCCTGTAAGATTGCCGTTTGTGCCGCTTTCACCACCGATTGCACCACATAAAGCCTGATTCTTACTGTATACTATTCCCAGGTTTATACTGTTTATAACATCGTTTTTATAGATGAAGCTTGCGCCCGTAACCAAGGCCAGGGAGCCGGACAGTCCGCCTACTTTTTCGTAGCTGCTAACAGTTCCGTAGTTGATGCAGTTTTCTATGCGTCCGTTCATTGTGCCGGTAATACCGCCGGCCAGACTGTGTTTGGAGTCATCGTTGTAGTTTGTGCAAATATTTGCCGTGATAACATTTCCGGTGTTGACACATTCTTTTACAAGGTTGTAGTTTACGCCTGTTATGCCTCCTACGGCATAGCGGCCGCTGGTTATGTTTCCTGCATTGTAGCAGTTGGCAACAACACATGTTTCAGTGCTGTTGTTGTAGCCGGTTATACCGCCTACATATACTCCGTGATAGGTGACGACATCGGCCAGGTTGCGGCAGTTTTCGATGTG